>NZ_CALEDC010000111.1 GCF_937949835.1 uncultured Campylobacter sp. | reverse complement strand
AGAAATATGTTTGGCTGGGTAACTTTCCGATGATGAAAGAGTGGGTCGGCGATAGAGATATCAAAAAGTTCAAGGATTATGGCTATGCGCTAGAAAATCAGCCTTTCGAAGCTAGCGTTACGGTGCCAAATACTCATCTTGAATATGACAAAGTCGGGCTCTATAAACCTGCGATCGAACAGATGGCGTTCAATGCGAAAAAATTCGGCGGCGCGCTGGTAGCGAAGATCCTCGCGACTGCAGCCGATTCGGCAAAAGGCAAATGCTACGACGGCAAGGCGTTTTTTGCCGCCGACCATGCATCTGGTAGTGATACCTATGCAAATAGCGGCACCGGCGCGCTGGATACGGCGCATCTTTTGGCCGCGGAGGCCTATATGATCAGCATTAAAGGCGACACCGGGCAAGCCCTGGGCGTAAGTCCGACACATCTAATCTGCGGCCCTAAAAACCTTGCCGCGGCGATTACTGCGGTAAATAAGGAGCATTTAACCGCAGGCGAAACAAACCCTACTTTTAAGCGCTATAGCTTGCTCGTTTTACCTGAAATTACGGGTACCGAGTGGTATTTGATGGATCTAGGCAAACCGGTTCGCCCTTTTGTGCTTCAAGTTGCAAAAGATGGCGTCTTTGAGAGCAGCGACGATCATAAATTTATGAAAGACGCTGCACTATTTGGCTGCAAAAGCTTTATGAATGCAGGATACGCGTTATGGCAACTTGCCTATATGTCCACCGGCAAGTAAGTTTGAGTGCCAATGGACGGGGCTAACTTACAGGCAAAACCGCTGAAAATTTTAAAATTTTGCGAAGCAAAATTTCTGAAACTTTAGGTGGGTCGAGGGAGCGCCTGCGCTCCCCGTCGCAGGGCGGGCTTGGCTCGCCCGAGAAATCAAAATAGGAGACAAATATGCATTATTGTGCGGAGGATTTTTTAGAAGATGGACGAGGAATTTCTAAGCAGAGCGAGGCAGAGTCTATTCAACAAGGCGGAAGTGAGCGAAGCTCTAGCGAAGCGAGCGATGGAGGAAGCCAGAGCGCTGAGCAAGAAAAAGGCGATTCCGAAACCCTCGCTAATGGATCTGGCGATGTTTCGACTCAAGCTACTACTGAAAATAGAGCCGACGCAGCTGGATCAGATACTGGCAAACGAAGCTCTAAAAGAAGCGGCAGCGATAAAAAATGACGACGGCAGCGGCGGGATAATCAAAAGCGGGCAGCGCAAGAGCGAGCTAAATCAAATTTAAAACAAAGGAGAAAAATATGGCTAGTAGTAGCGATTACGTAACCCTCGGCGGCGGCAAACTCTATATTGACGTCTATAAAGAGGGCAAACCTACGGGCAGATTTGAATACTTCGGGCTCAGCTCGGAGGTAAGCATAAAGACCGAGCTTGAGAAGCTAGAGCATACCAACACTGAGGGGGCAACGCAGGCGATAGATAAGACTATCGTAAAAAGCCAAAGTGCGAGTATGAGCTTTAAAAGTGATGAAATTTCGATAAAGAATTTAGCCAGAGCCTATTTTGGCGAAACGTCGCAAAGCGAAAAAACGGCTAACGTTAAAATTACCGACGCCAAAGCGGGCGAAATCGTCGATCTAGGAGCCGTAGGCGGCAATCTTAGTGCCACCGTAGGCGGAGGCGGCACCGCTCCAAAAAAGGATGAGGACTATAAGTATCACGCAAATAGCGGTATAGTCGAATTT
Source organism: uncultured Campylobacter sp. (assembly GCF_937949835.1). Lineage (GTDB taxonomy): Bacteria > Campylobacterota > Campylobacteria > Campylobacterales > Campylobacteraceae > Campylobacter_B. The sequence goes on along the minus strand of NZ_CALEDC010000111.1, from coordinate 12,207 downwards.
CTAAAAGATATTTCCGGAGAGGTTACTTTGGCGCTGAGCGCCAGTATCCAAAAGGAGAAGATGAGCGCCTTTAAAAACAGCAAACTGGAGTGCGCGCTTATGTTTATCGGCGAGGCGGCGACGGGAAGCGCGATGAAGGCGACTTTTTATAAATGCTCCTTAAGAGCGGACGGAGATTTTGCACTTAAAGGCGATGATTGGCTTTCTATCAGTTTCAGCGTCGATATTCTCAAAGACGAAACCCGTGCGGCTGGGAATCAATTCTTTGAAATTTGCGCTCTTTAAGGAGAGGGTCATGCCTTTTTTGAACGTGCGGGCTTTGGGTTACGCTCTAATTGCGGTCTGCGTGCTAAGCACAGCATGGATTACGAAGCTGAAATTTGAAATTTCGTCTCTTAATAATGCCTACGCTTCAAAGCAGGCGGAAGCTCAAAGCTGCGCGGCAAGCCTAAGCTTACAAAATGCAGCGATAAAGTCGCTGCAAATCAGGGCAAGTGGGCTAAACGAGGATAAAATTAAGAGCGTTTCAAAAATTTACATAAAGGACAAGAGCTGTGAGAGTGAACTGCGGGCATATAAAATGCTTTTTGATAGTGCTTTTTAGCGTCTTTATGCTTGCAGGCTGCGGGGCAAAAGAGCCGCAGATAAAGCAGGTATTCATCCCCGTAAAATGCAACCTAAAAATGCCGCTACGCCCCGCCGAAAGCTCGGATTTCGAGGCGCACAAGGCGCTAATGGCATACTTTCTAAAGTGCGAACAGATCGCAAAAGATTGCACACAGGGAGCGAATGAATGAGACCCGTTCTGCTCTATCTACTGCGCGCGGTGCTTTTGGTGATTTTCAATTTAGAGCTTTTTGCGCTACTTGAGCTTTTTATCCGCAATACGAATGCGCTATTTTTGGCGTGGTCGTGCTGCATAGGCATTAGCGGAGCACTTACGGCGTCTCCTGGGCGCTTGAGCCCACACGGCAAAGCATGAGAAATGGAGTATCTAGCTTATGTCTGTGCCGTCGGCGTCGCAGGCAGCATAGTAGCATGGTTTAGGCGGCCTTCCGCAACCGAAAAATCGCCGGCGGTAGCGCTGCGCTCGTTTTTTACGAGGCTTTGCGACGGCTGTTTTAGCGCCTATATCATTTATGAGATCGCGTTTTTTTATGCCAAGGATATGCGCCTAGCTCTCGCAATCTGCGGGATAGGAGCGTTTAAAGGAAGCGGGATTTTAGATTTGGCGACAAGCTTTTTTAAAGAGAAATTTACTCTAAGAGACGATGAGGAGCCAAAATGAAAGAGACGCTGGAGTATTTAAAATCTAAGCTAAATCTTACGGCGGTAGCGAATACGGCGCTTATAGATCAAAACGGCGATTATCTGATTTTTAGCGGCTTTGAGAGAATTAGCGCGAACGAAACTAGCCTGAAGTTTCAAATCGTTTTAGCGCGCAACACTTTAGATTGCGAAATTTACGGAATTTTAGATGAGATCATGGCGCTTAGCGACAAGCTTTTAAAAGATGAGGCAGAAAGGCGTGTCATCATCTTAAAAAGTGCCGAGACGCGTTTTATAAGTGAAAGCCTATACGCCTACATTTTTGATCTAAATTTCCCTATAAAACGAGTTAAATAGGAGTGAGAATGGATCTGTTTAAAAAAAAGACGTTGAAAAACGGCATTACGATTAGAGAATTATCCATCGGATTAATTTATAAAATTCAATCGGGCATCATCAAAAACGACGATATAGCCGAAATTTTAAAGCAGTGCTGCGATCTTAGCGCAGATAAGATTGAAAACCTAGGCTATAGCGCCGCAAATGAGCTTTACGAGGAGATTTTGCGCCTAACCTACGGCGATCTTACCGCAAGCGACGAGGGCGGTAAAAAAAAATAGCCTATTGGATCTGCTACCTGCTAAAGCACGGCTTGGCTAGAGCGTGGGAGCTTCCTTTTAGCTTTGCAAAAGAGGCGATAGAGGGCTTTTCGCAGATAGAGGCTCAAGGGCTAAAAGAAATTTCTGCGGCGGTTAGGATCGCGCGCTTCGCGGACGATCGGACATTTAAAAAATTTATGAGCGAGGGAAGGGATGAAAGAAGCGGTATCGAAAGGCTTAAAGAGTTTGCTAAAGCTTGATTTTTACGCGCACCGCGTAAAGCTTATCCCGCTTTTTTGCGACAGCTCGCGCACAAAAGGCTCGTCTTTAGGCGAAATCCTAACTTCGGCTCGCTGCTCGCGGCTAAATTTATCTATATTTTTAAATATAAAATCTATCTCCGAGCGGCTTAGGCGCTTTTGTGCTTCGATTTTTGCGGCAATCCTTTGCGCCTTTTTGCGCGCAAAATACTCTTTTAACTGCGTCGCTATCACAAGGCACATTAAAAAGCCAAACAAGCCTTCGCCGTTTTTACCTTCGAAACCGAATAGATCCATTTGCTCGTCTCCTGAAAGTATATTATATCAAAAATTAAGCAAGGATGATAAAGCAAACGAAGCTAATGAATTTAAAAAGACTGCTGAAAATTTTAAATTCCTCTGCGCAGAATCGAATTCTGCTGCAATTCTCGGGGGACAAGAAGGGAGCTACTTGCGAGGCGCCCCCTTCTTATCCCCCAAACCCCCAATTAGCCCCGGCACGCTCAAAGTGGCGAGCCTGTGGCTCGCGTTAATGCGCTGCGCGCGAGAAGTAAAATATAGGATAAAGAATGGCTGATTTGAAGATAAAAATAGGCGTCGAAGCGGACGCCAGCGGCGCCGAAAAGGTCAAAAAAGGGCTATCGGACGTAGAGGCTGCCGCGCAAAAGGCAAGCAAAAGCACGGGCGTGCTGAAAAGCGCGCTAGATGGGATTAAATCCGACGCGTTTGCGAATTTGACAATCTCGCTGCGCGGGCTCAGCTCGGTTATATCTAGCGCTACTCAGGGCGTTAGGGAGTTTATCGCCGCCGGGCTAGAAAACAACACCACTATAGAGAATTTAAATGCTCGGCTAAGAAGCCTGATAAATGTCGCGGAAAAAAGCGGCAAGCTCGATCCGTTTGAAAAATGGAAGCTTAGCGGACAAAAGGCGAGCGCGGCTCTTGAGGAGCTTAAAAAGCTCGATAGCGAGCTAGATTTCAGCTCCAGCGATCTAGCCGCGATGTTTACGAGCTTTTACTCTACCGCCAGCTCAAATATGAGCCTAGAAAAGGCTCTCGCGCTGTTTCGCAATATCTCATACGCAGCCCAAAGCTCGGGGGCTGATGTAAACTCCCTAAAAGCGACGCTAGATAGCGTGGGCGCAGGCATTATCCAAACAAATACCGACTTTGGGCGATTTTTGAAGTCCTTGGGGTTGCAGACCGAAAGCCTAAAAAGTGCGATAGAAAACGGATCGTTTTTCGATGTGATGAACGAAAAGCTTAAAATTTTCGGCGAGCAAGCCTCCTTTAGCGCTCCGAAATTTGAAGCCCTGGTACGCTCTTATAAAGCAAGTATGGCGGAACTTCAAGGAGAGGCTACTAAGCCTTTGTTTGAGGGGCTTAAAAATTCCTTTGCCGAAATAAATGAGTATCTCTCAAACGATGCGACACTTAGGCAGGCTTTAGCGAGCTTCGGCGAGGGCATAAATGAGATCGCAAGCGGTATTTTCAACAAAGATACCTTCGAAGCTGCCGCTAATGCTGCGGCGCTGCTTGCAAACTCCATAGGCTCGCTTATAAAAGCAGCCTCCGCTTTAAGCGATATAGCTATGCCCGATTGGCTTGCCGGAGAAAAGGATGCAGGAGTTTTTTCTACCGCGGCAAAGGGGCTCGGGGAACTCGCCGAGGCTTTCAATAACATATTTTATATCCCCGCAAATCTTAAATTTGACCTGCCTTCCTATATGCTCAAAGCAACGCAAAATACCAATGATTTTCGCTCAAGCTTAGCAAATTTAGGCGTAGAATTAGAAAAGACGGGCAATGTATGGAACCTAGGCAAAAATGAAAATTTAAGCACGGAAGCCGCCGCAAAAGGGATAGCCGCCGCAGATGAAGCGCTTAGGGGACTTAGAGCAAGCCTTGAGGAGCTAAAAGAGGTAAAGCTTGATAAGGTCGTAGAAGCGGACGCAAGAGGCCAGATTGAACTGCAGATCAATCAAATAGAGAGACTTAAGCAGGGTCTTACCTCTATGGTGGATGCGCGCGAGGCGGCAAATAATGCGATTATAAATGACAATAAAAGGCTTTTAAACGAGTTTTTAAAAGATGCGGATGCGCGTATAAAAAGCCATGACCGCACGATTGCCTCACTGCTTGCAAAGGAGCAAAGCTACAACTCGCAGCTAGAAAAGATGGCGCAGCAGCGGGTGGGCATAGAGGAGAAATACGCCCGCAGCCGTGAGAGCTTGGAATTTAGCGCTGCAGAAAAAATCCGCCTAGCCAATCAAGCGGGGATGAGCGAAGAGGCGAAATTTAACGATGACCGCTTGGCCCTATCCCGCTCACTTAGCGCAGCCAAAGAAGCGCTCAATAATAAAGATCTGGAAAGCTTCAAGCGCTATGCCGATCAAGCCGCGAAAATCAACGATAGCTTGGGCGCACAAAAGAGCTTAGGAAGCGGCAAAAACGCGCAAACTATCAATAGGGCGGCAGATTATAGAAATACCGTAAATGAAATTTTGGCGCTAAATCTAAGCGCAAACGAGATGCAAAAGAATGCCGATCTTGCTGCTCATGACGCCAAGATGGCAAATATTGCCGCCGAAAAAGCGGCGGTAGAGGCTAGCTTGCAGAGTGAAAAAGCACTCTACAACGAGCTAATTGCACTAAAACAAAGAGCTGCAGAGGGCAAGATAGATTTTAGCGCCGAGGGGTTTGAGGAAGTAAAAACCAAAATCGCCGAGCTTAAAGACGCAATGAACGGAGGAGCTAGCATCAAAATAACCGCGGACGACGCGGCGGCTCAGGAAGCGAAAAAAAGCCTGCAAGCTCCAAGCTCAAGCATCCATACGATCGATCCGGATGCTAAAGCAGCGCAAAAGACGATCGAGGCTCTTAAAAGGCCCACATCATCGGTCCATACGATCCACGTCAAAACCATAGGCGGAGGCAAGATAAAAGGCACGAATGCCGCAGCTTTCGCTAGCGGCGGAGCGGTGGAACTTTTTAGGCGATATAGCGGCAAGATCGCCGGACATGATACCGCAGGCAGGGATGATGTGCCTGCGCTACTAAGCAGGGGTGAGTTTATTCAAAACGTCAAAGCCGTAGACTACTACGGCGCTAAATTTTTTGCACGGCTAAACGCTAGAGCGATCCCAAAAGAGAAGTTAGCCCGCTTCGCTAGCGGCGGACTTGTATTAGCTCGCCAAAACAGCGAGTTTATGCAAAGAATAGATATGAGCGTAAGCTCCGCAGACGTTAGGAGGCTAGCCAATAGGCTCTCCGATAAATTCTATGCGATGATCGATAAAAGGCTTTTTAGAAACGGGCTCGACGCCGTTAGGTCATGGAATAAGCAATATCCGGGATTTTTTAAGATTAAAGGAAACGATTATTTTACGAATTTCCGCGCTCTTGCCGAGGATCTGTTATCTCGGGCTAAGCAGGGTCTGAATATAGAGGGTTACGCCGCCGAGTTTATAAAGCCGAATGCCGCTGCTGCTAAAAATGTAAATTTAAACTTCAATCTAGGCGGAGCGAGCTACAAAGCTCAAACCGACGAAGACACCGCAGCAGCGCTTCAAAGGTATCTAAAAGGAGCCGGAGTATGAGATTAAAAGCCGTAGAAAACGTAAAACTCGACGAGCCTTTGTTTTTACAAGACGAGTTTAGAAATTACTCGCTAACAGCGGCAAGCGAGACCGCTATAAGCGGAGCGGAGATAGTATTTTTAAGGGAGCGCAAAAACAGAGCCCTCGTATTTTCCAGTGATGAGATCGCATGGCAAAGCAAAGCCTGCATAGACGCCCTGATCGCTCTAGCCGAAAGCTCTGCTGATAGCGAGCTTGTGCTGCTAACTGATACGGGACAAATCAGAGCAAGGTTTGATTATACGGATGCCGCGGTGAGTGCCGAACCGCTTTTTAAAAGCGCAGAGCCGCTCTTTTATCTGACGCTTAAATTCAGAGAGGTTTAAAAATTTTGCGAAAAGTCAAATTTATAAAAAAGGAGACCCAGTTTAATGGCAACGAATATAAATTTTTATAAAAACGAGGAATGCACTCAGGCGGTATCTACGGGGGATAGACCGTTTCCGGATCCTGCGATTTCGATTTTGGCCCCCTCGTCAAAAATCGACGAAGTAACGATCTATGCAAAAATTACGGATCTCGCCGCTACCTTTTATCCGCATATAACTCTAATCTATGAAAAGCGTAATATAGAGTATCTAGGCGCAAGCGTCGGAGGAACCGAGATGAAAATATTCGAAGTAAGCGGCGAGGGAAAAGACGCATTAGAGTTTAATTCCTTAAGCGGCGGTATGCCGACCGAGGGGGAATGTTATGCTTTTTCAGGCACGACAAACGCCTTGCGAGTAGATAAGGTAAATGGTAATAAAATAAGCTTTACGGGCGAGGATCTATCCTATATCAAAAAGGGGGAGCTCGCCTTTCTTTTGCTTCCTTTATTTGAAAGCGGACCTTCTGCGAGTAAGGCGGTGCATGCCGTCAAACTTATCAGGCGGGTAAGCTTTGCCGACGTTACGAAGCGGGTGGATTTCCGCTATTATTTATCGGCGTATTGGAGCGATCGTGCATAGACTCAAGCTAGGATATAAGATAGAAATTTCACAAACCCGTCCATGGATGAGATATTGCGATAGATATACGGATAAGTATCTGAATATGTTAATATTTAGAGCCGCGGAGCTGAAGCGAGTTGCCGCGAATTTTTATCTAGCTACCAACGGCGATAAGGAAGGAAGTGCGCAATACGACTTTAAGCTAGCCGTGTATAAGGCAAAAATTTATAGCTCTAAAATCGAGGGAATCTTTATTTTAAAGTCCGATATTCACTCAAAAACGCTTGCCTTTTGCTGGAGAAATAGAGCTTACCGCCCCACTTCTTTGATTTATAAAAGGGTGGAGCAATGGTAGTAGAATACGGTTTTAAGGTCTTTGCTTTCAGAGATGGCGCAAAAAGCGAGCTTCGTGGTATCAGTGAGCTGAGTATTTGCAGCGAGGAGGGCGAGCTGCAAGCGACGGCGTCTTTGAAAATCGCCGCTTCCTCCCTATCCGCCCCAATAGATGAAATTTTAATCAGCTGCTCGCATTTCAAAGATTGCCTTTTCGAGGTTAGCGAAATTTTAAGCGTAGATGCAAATTTTAAAAAGCTTGTCGCTAAAACCCCGCTTCGTTTGCCGCAAAATATATCCAGCCTAAAGGATCTCGCCTCTCTTACAGATAAAGTAAGCTTTCTTTGCGATGCACCACAAGATACGCCGCTAACGGGGCTTTCGTATTCGGATGCATCGTCGCTAGCCGGAGCGTTAGAGGGCATAGGGCTTAGCTTTTGGGCGAACGATCTAGGAATTTTCATAAGCGATAAATTTTATATCGCTAAACCCGCCGTGAGCGCGGCGGAGTTTAACGAGGATAATATAATAGATTTTAATCTTAGCCTTGGCGCGCCGCAAAACATCGATACGATAACTTTTAACGACAAAAACGAGGATATCTATTCCGAAGCCGGGCTTACTGCGGTAATCGATCCCGATCCCCACCCGGTAACCCCGAGGGAGGTTTTAAGATATAAAGACGACGAAAACGGCGATGTTTACGTAATCTCTCCGCTTCGCGCGGTAGGTAAAATTTTCGCAACCCCCGCTTGGGAGGCAAAAGATATTAGCCTAAACGCGCCTAACGCCTCTTTCTTCGCGGATTATCGCGCGGTGGAGGAGTTTGAGCTGAGCGAGGATATCTGCGTAAAGCTTACGGGCTTTATTAAAAAACTAATAGCTGTAAGCCTTGACGGAACGCCGCTGCAATTTAGCGAGCAAACGGCGCAAGAGCAGCACGGCAATATCTATAAAGATAATGTGCTTTGCTTCGAGGGCCCTTTAAGCGGAACGCTAAAGGTAGCTTATGAAAGCAATATCTATCTTTTCATATGCCCTGCTCGCGATCTCCCCTCCGCCCTAAATATAAAAGCGGAGTATAAAAATTTGCAAATAGATCATTTGCATAAATACGAGATTACGAAGTTTTATCCTAAAGGCTATACCCATACCTTTAGCCTGATGCGTGATTTTGACGTAGATAGTGCGCTTATCGCGCACGCCGGCTTTAAGCTCGGCACGCAAAGCTTTAGTGCCGATCCTTTCGGGGAGGTGGAGATTAAATTTAGTGATTACGGAGCCTATAAGCTAGAGCTATATTTAGACGGAAAGTTAGAGAAAACAATGAATATCGGCTATTTCGCAAACGAATTTAGCTGCGATTTCAATGAAATTAAAGAGAAGGATTAAAGATGGCTGAAACATTTGACGTAATGATGTATAAAGATGCCGCTTGCGAAAAGGCATTAAAGCTAAATTCGAAAGATCTAAATTTGGATTTCAGCTTAAGTCATAGCATTTTCAATGGACGTACGAAAGGCGGCGCCATAGGTCCTAGAGGGCGCTTCATCGTCTGGGCAAAAGCGCTAAATCCCGTAGCTAGGGTATATTGTGCCGTGATAGGTAGAGACTATTCGACCTTACTTAATTTTGACGAGGATGCCTTTCAAGGCAGGATCAATATATTAGAGGGAGGAAGGATAGGCGAAAAAGATATAACTATGCTACTTGGGTTAGTAAAGTATTCATCTTCGCCCGATGCGCAAAGCCCCTCCATAACGCTTTATAGCTTCAAAGCCCCGCTATTTTTTGTCGATAATAGAGGTAGCAGGGTATATCGCCTTGAAGCTGTAGATAGTGCTGGCAATCTTACCTTTTCAGGCGAAAAGCCTTCCGAAAGAGAGGAAATTTTTTGGCTGAAAGATATAGGAGATTGCAGCTCACCTACACCCATTAGTGTAGAGCTCACCGACAGTAGCGGCGACATTTACAAAAGTATGAGTATTTTGCTTATGTGGGGCTAAGATGGAGTTTATAGCAGACGAAAGCAATGGCGGATATAGGGGGCAGACCAAAGAGTGGATCAAGCTCGAACTTATTAATGGCGCGGTTAGTAGGAAATACTACAAGGCACTGCAAGGTGCATATCTCGTGCCTCTAGGCGGCAAAAAGCCCGGGCATAATAAAAAACCAGTAGGGCAGAGCTACGACGCTTATTCTTTAGGAGAATACCGCTATTATTTAGACGCGGGAGGTTGGTGGCCGATAAAAAACTCCGAAGATATTGTCGAGTTCGTATCCATCGCAACAGACGCAAGCGGTCGCAGGCAGTATCACGATACCTACGATCCAAACCCTGATAATCTCATCATAATCTGCGATGACGGATATAAGATCCGCATAAAGGAGATATTTCGCTTTATCTTAAGCAAAGAGGATTTCTTTTTAATCCCAAATGATGACGGAAGTACGACTAGACTCCCACCTTTTCTTGATTTTGTAAAGAAAGGAAGAGGTAGTGATTACTTCAAGATCGTAAAAAGCATGCTTCAAACCGATAGGGTCTTTTTCTGCCAAAATCCACAAGGCAAAAGCGATAATTTCATTAAAAGAGCTTTTGGCTTTGAGCGAGCCAAGCGTGCGTTAAAAAAGAAATTTTTAGCTATGGTTAGCCTGCACTCTCTTTTAGGGGATAAAGCCTTGGAACACCCTGCGCTTCCAGGTTATACGACGGCGCTTAGCCTGTTTATCAAAAAGGATAATAAGCTTCGGATAGAAATATATTATATCGGGCTAGAAACGCGCGGCGATGTGGGCTTTGCTCACAAGGTGCGTGAATATACCTACAAAGAGGAAATTACTCTCAAGGACGAGCTAACCGAAATCGTATTATGGGCGGATGATAGAACCATAAATTATTACGAAAGATGGTGGGGTATAGGGATTTTTTCGCAAAGCAGAATCCCTAAGAAAAAAACTATAGAAAGCCTTATGTATCAGGAATTTGTTAGGTTGCAAGCGCCTAGTCGGTATAAAAATATCCGCGAGAAACTGGATGCGGATCTATTTTTGAACGATTATAACGCTCCTGCATACGTCTATAATATGACTGGCGCACGTTGGCAAGGAGATGATTTAGAGGCGTTAAAAAAGTGGTATTGGTATTCTTGGAAGGAGGAGAAATGACGCAGATCAAAGGAAATGAGAAAAAAAGTGCCAGAGCAGCAGTGAAGTTTCTATTTGACCGAAGCGATGAGCTGCGCGGTCAAATAAAGCTCGATCTGGATCAGGACGAGCGCATCATAGAGGCTTATGCCCGCAGGTATTTTTTGGACCACGGCGCGCGCGTAAGCGAGGTTAGTTTGCGTGCTCCGCTTCAAAGCGTGCGCACAGGCGATATCATAAAGATAGATATGCCCCGTTATAGCGTGCCTGCAGCACCCGGAGAGGATAGATTTATCGTCACGGCGGTAGAGACTCGCGTCACGGCTAGCGGCGCATTCGTAAGCATAACGGCAAAAAGGTGGGATTTTTAATGGGGCTAAAGCAGACGATAAAAAATATGATACGCGCGCAGATAAAAAGCGATACGCCTAAGCAAGGTAGCGGATATAAGGTGCTAGTGCGCAAAACTGGCGAGGCGGTAAAAAAAGTCAAATTTATAAATAAATTTAGCTTTTGAATTTTTTGCTCGTAGGCGAGCTTAGCTCGCCCGAGAAGTAAATTTAAGGAGGATTTATGGTCTTGGAAATTACCAGGTTCAAGGAGATTGATGATATGACGCTAGGGCGCTTCATATTGCGCGACGGCGAAAAAGAGGTGCTAAAAGGATATACCTGCGAGCCTGCGGGCCCCGATACCACGCAGAGCGGCATGGATAGACGCATACCGCAAGGAAGGTATCAGATAGCCTGGCACGATAGTCCGAAATTTAGAGTTCGTCTGCCGCTTTTATGGAATGAGCTGGTGCCAAAAACTCGCTGCATCTTGATCCATTCTGGCAACAACGGACGCAATACCGAGGGCTGCGTGCTACTGGGTTCATCTTTGGGCGCACACGGAGTGAAAGACTCCCGTGCGGCTTTAAGTGCACTGCTTGCCGCCGTAAAAGGGCAAGAATTTGCAGTACAGATAATAAATCAGATAGGAGAATAAATGAGTTTTTCAAATAATATGAATAACACCCCAAAAAAATGGGGGGGGGGTAAATAAACCCCTCCACGCTCCCTTTGCCTGGGTGGGCGGCAAGAGCAAGCTAGCGGCGCAGATCATACCTCTAATGGCTCCGCATCAAAAATATATCGAGGTATTCGGCGGGGCCCTATCGGTTTTTTACCGAAAGGAGCCTTCAAAGATTGAAATTTTAAACGACATAAACGGCGACCTCATAAACCTACACCGAATAATCCAAACTAGACCGCAGAGCCTAAACTCGTGTCTTAACGGGCTCTTAAGAAGCAGAGAGATCTTTTATGCTATCAAGCACAGAACCATTAAACCGCGCAATAAGATAGAAGCGGCGGCGTTTTTCTACTTCCAAATTGTGGCAAGCTTCGGCGCAAAGGGTGAGCACTTCGCTATGCCAAAAGGTCGCAGCGCTAAGAATATATATAGAGATTTTCGCGTTTATTCGTGCAGACTTAGACGAGCCACGATCGAAAATTTAAGCTACGAGAAGCTTATTAAAGAATATGATAGCGAGGATAGCCTCTTTTACTTAGATCCTCCGTATGTCGGCACCGAAAATTATTACAAAACGGCAGGCGGATTTAGCAAGCAAGATCACGAAGCTTTGGCTGAAATTTTACGAGGTATCAAAGGCAAATTTATGCTTAGCTACAACGATTGCGAGCTAGTGCGAGAGCTTTATAAAGGTTTCAATCTTAAGGAGCTAAAGATCAGCTACAGCCTTAATAATGCAGCAGAGCGAAAGAGTAGTAAGGAGCTTTTGATTATGAATTATTGAGGATTAAAGGCTTTTTAAACGTCCTTTATACTAAACTTTTTAAAGGTGTTTTAAAGCCGTTTTAAATAAAAATTTACGTTTCAAATCAAAGTGGAAAGTTGCCCGAATTTGCCCCACTTTGATTTTAAGCGTGAATTCACTTTGATTTGAAAAGCGGTTTTACAGCTACTTAAAATTGAATTTAATTTCTTTCCTTGGCTAAAAAGATTTTCTACAGAAGAATTACCT
>NZ_CALEDC010000110.1 GCF_937949835.1 uncultured Campylobacter sp. | reverse complement strand
CTATCAGTATGCTCACTACTGTTATAATCAGCGAGTCTCCAAATGTTATCGGAGAATCTCCGTATATTATTTTCATATATTTTCAAAGATTTTACAAGGGATTACAATGGAGCAAAATAATAGCAAGGCAGCTCAAGAAGGCACTGCTATAAATTTAGATATACAAGAGTTGGCAAGTAAAGGCAAAGAGATCGCAGGAGAGATTTCATGCGATATAAATCAAAGACTTAACGTGCTAATAGTCGGTAAGACGGGTGTCGGCAAGAGCACGCTTATAAATGCAATTTTCGGCGCTAACGTCGTAAAAACGGGCTCGGGCGAACCCGTAAGCAAAGAGATAAACGAAATAAAGATAAGCGATAAATTTTACATCTACGACTCAAAAGGCTTGGAGATGAAGGATTTTGAGCAGACTTATGCCGATATTGAGAATTTTTTAAAGGAAAATGAGTAAAAAAGCGCGCAAGAGCAGATAAATTTCGTATGGTATTGCATTTGCGAATCCGGTAGAAGAGTGGAAGAGGGCGATATTAAACTTTTTGAGCTTATTAAATCTTCTGGTTATCCCATTGCAGCAGTGATTACTAAGGCCCAACAGGACAAAGACGAAAACGGTGAAAAATTTTCCGACATCGTAAAAGAGCGCCTAGGAGCGGATACCGTTTTTCGCGTGAGGGCTTTGGCGATACGGGATGACGAGGGCTACGTAAAAAAGATTATGGGGCTGGAAGAGCTCGTAGAGGCTACTTATGCGGGGCTGCCCGAAGGGATACGAAGGGCGTTTGCGAGAGAGCAAAGGGTAAGCAAAAAGATAAAATTTGAAGCGGCATCGGGCATCGTGACTAAATATTCGGCTATGGCCGCTGCGATAGCCGTCACTCCGATTCCGTTTTCAGATATCGCGCTTCTGATACCCACGCAAATAGCGATGATAACGCACATTACGAGTATTTACGGCTTTAATCTAGACGGCAAACAGATAGCCGAGCTTACGGTGTTATTTGCCGCTGTAGCGGCAGGCGGTTTTGTAGCTAGGGCCGCAGTCGGTAATTTTTTAAAATTAATCCCTGCTGTTGGAAGTGTATTCGGCGGAGCCGTCAGTGCAGCGGTTGCGAGTAGCACGACTAAGTTAATGGGGAATGCCTATTTGGCGTATCTTAACGATAATTTTGAGCTTATCTTCAAAGGCGATTTTGATCTTATCCGGAATTTAACGAGCGGCGCAATTAAAGAATATTTCGAAAATACCAAAACTAAAGAATGATAGGCGCACGAAATTTTACCGTATTCTAGCTTGGCAGCTTTGAGCAGTTGGCTATTTTAAACGTAGATTATTTTGATTTTGAGCCGATATGGACCGTAGAATCAGCGGTAATCAAAATATAATAGGGCATTGCAATTTAGAATGGTACATGCTTTTATCAAATGAGGCTAAACTTACAAATTTAAAACCGCTTTTTTAAATTCCTCGCCGCGTTCGGCATAGCTTTTAAATTGATCCAAACTCGCACATGCAGGGCTTAGCAGTGCTATTTCGCTTTCGAAATTTACGGAATTCTGAAAATCCACAGAATTTTTAAAATTTTGCGAACCTAAAGTTTCGCCGCCGCTTGCGTCCACGCAAGAGCTTGCGCCTCCGGTAGCCGAAATTTCATCCTGCATCAAATTTACTGCGGAATTCTCGCCGCCTAAGCGTCCTTTTGAAATTTCATTTTCGCAAAAATTTCCGCTGTTCAAATACCGCTTCGAAATTTCGCTCACCGCGGTTTGTAAAATTTCGCAGCGCACGCAAGGAAGATTGTACTCGTCGCACAAAAGCACGATTTTATCGGTATTTAAGCCGATCGCGTAAATTTGCAGATCGTATTTTTTAAACTCCGCAAAAAGCGGGTGCAGATCCACGCCTTTATCGTCGCCGCCGAGGATTAGATGTATTTTTCGTCCTGCGTAACGCTTTAGC
>NZ_CALEDC010000109.1 GCF_937949835.1 uncultured Campylobacter sp. | reverse complement strand
TTCTTACTCTGGCAGGCGAGCTATGCCGAGCTTGCGTTTACGCCGACGCTGTGGCCGGATTTCACGCGCGAGGAGCTTGCGCGCATAGTGGATGATTTCCGTCGCAAACAACGCCGCTTCGGCGGTCTTTAAGCTGCGGCGCAGTCGCTCTAACGGTCGCTTTAAATTTTAAAATTTTATTTTGCAGAACCGCCTGCGACGCGGTAAATTTTAAAATTTAATCCGCGGGCGCTCGCGACACCATGAAATTTTAAAATTTCAGGATTTTAATTTATGGCATCGTAAAATTTAAAATTTTAATACGTAGGCGCGCGGTGCCGTGAAATTTCAAAATTTTAGAATTTTAAAATTTCGTGCCGCTTAAATTTAAAGCTCTAGTGCGAACGAAGTTACGCGGCGCGGTAAATTTAAACGCGGCATAATTTTAAAAATCACGCTGCCCGTTCACGCTAAAACCGACAAGGAATGCCATGAGCTACTACATACAATGCGGTTGCGGCAAAAAGCTTACCAAAAAGCCGATGAAAACTCTAAGATGCCCAAGATGCGGCAGCGTGTATAAAAAACCTAAGAAATTTATACTGGCGGTCTACATTTGCCTGCTTGTGTTTTTTGTGCTAGCATTTGCTTTCATCCCCGATAAAATGGGGCTTTTAGCATCCGCAGGCAGCGGGATAGGCGCATATATTATGTTTTTATGGATCGTAGATACTTTGAACTTCGATCTTTTGGACGCCGTGATATTAGTGGCGGGATTTTTGATTTTCGGCGGATTATATGAGGCATGGGGCGAGCCGCTAATCGCAGGGCTCATAGCCATTTTTTTTGCGTGGGCGCGGCGGCGATTTTCGTAAAATTTTTCCCTTATGAGAGGCAAAAAATCAATGAAAACTAAGAAATTTCTCGCTACCATAGAGCGTTTGATTAAATTTTAAAAAGTTAAAGCTCCAAAGGAAAAAGATGGATTTAAATATCGTTTACGGCGTGATTTTTGCGGTATTCGGCACCTGCGTAGGCTCGTTTTGCAACGTCCTGATCTACCGCCTGCCGCGCGGACAGAGCGTAAATTTCCCCGCATCGCACTGCCCCAAATGCTCTCACGCTTTAAAATTTTACCACAACATTCCGCTGCTTTCGTGGCTCTTTTTGGGCGGCAAATGCGCCTTTTGCAAAACCAAAATTTCGATCCGCTATCCGATCGTCGAGCTTTTAGGCGGCGCGCTTGCGCTTGCGGCGTATTTCGGCGAACCCGATCTTGCAAAAGCCGCGATGCTTGGGCTTTGCTTCATCCTGCTTATGGCGCTTTCGGCGATCGATTTTGAGTATAAAGCCGTACCTGAGAGCCTTCTTTACGTAGTTACGGCGCTTTCGCTTGCTTATACGCTGATGTATGATTTTGATCTTAGCGGCGTGGGCGCGGCGGCGGGATACGCGGCGATATTTTTCGTGCTGCGCCTCATCGTCACCTTCGTGCTAAAGCGCGAAGCGATGGGAAGCGCGGATATTTTTATCGCGGGCGTTATGGGGGCGATTTTGGGCTGGAAGCTGGGCGGCATCTCGATCTACATCGGCGCGATTTTGACGCTGCCTGCGTATCTCATCGCGAACAAAAGAGGCTACGAGCTGCCGTTCGTGCCGTTTTTATCGATGGGGCTGCTTCTTACCTTTATCTTCAAAGATCAAATTTTAAGGCTCTTGGACATCATTTATGGATAGGGTGCAGCGCTATTTATTTAGCAATTTCGTCGGCTCCTTCGCGTCGCTTTTCAGCACGCTTTTTATCATAATGTCGATCGTCTTTTTCCTTCAGATCGCGCGCATTACGTCGTTTATCGAGATAAATTTTTCAGAGCTAGTAAAGCTCTATCTTTTCATGCTGCCGCGCATCCTCATATTTACGGTGCCGATTGCGTTTTTCGTAGCGCTTAGCATCTCGCTTTTTAGGCTCTCTAAAGAGAATGAAACCATCGTCATATTTACCATCGGCTACGCCACGCGCAAGATCGCGCTATTTTTTGGCATAAGCGCCGCGCTGTGCTCCTTGGCGCTGCTTTTCGTCTCGCTTTTTATGATGCCGATAGCCGAAAATTTAAAGGATAATTTCATCGATTACAAAAAAATTAGCGCGACGCTAAATATCAAATCCAACGAATTCGGGCAGAAATTTTCCGACTGGCTCGTTTTTATCGATTCGCAGGAAAACAACGGCACAAGCACGCTGTATAAGGATCTGGTGCTATATAATCCAGGTGGCTCGCAGGATCACGAGCGGATGATCGTAGCGCGCAGCGGCGAGTTTAAAAACGAAAACGCGAGCTTTTCGGCGATGCTGCACGACGGCAAAATTTACACGATGGGCGGCGATCAGTGGCACGTAAGCGAGTTTGAAAGCCTAACTCTGCGCACGCAAAGCGACCGCAATATCCGCGGCGGAGGCGGCGTGATCGGATACTGGAGCGATATGAGCGGCAGCGAGAAGCGCAGGAAAGAATTTAGCATCTACACCCTTGTCTCGCTCTTTCCGCTGGCTAGCTTTCTGTTTGCGCTAAGCCTCGGCATCGTGACCTATCGCTACGAAAAGGGCTTCGTTTACGCGGGGATCTTCGGCGTGCTTTTTAGCTACTTCGCGATGATCATGCTGCTCTCTAAATACCCAAGCATCGCGCTTCCCGTGACATTCGGCGTTACGCTTATCGCATCGCTGCTTTACTACAGGATCAAAATTGCCCCGAGATACTGAAAAAAGCTCCGAGCTCTGCGGCGGCGAAATTTTAAACAAAAGCTCGTCTGCTCGAAATTTAGCGGATAAAATTTCGGCGAGCAGGTCTAGCGCGTCTAAAATTTTGCGTAGCGTAAATTTAAAACGCAAAACGCAAAACGGCGAGCAAGCTTTGATCTTAAACGATAAAATTTTAAATTTTAAAAATTCCGCTCTTGCAGATACGGCAAACGATACGGCCACCTATAC
>NZ_CALEDC010000108.1 GCF_937949835.1 uncultured Campylobacter sp. | reverse complement strand
CTTAACACGCGCCCCGGGACCTTTCCGCTAAGATCGAATGTAGTGATCAGAAGCTTATCGCCTTTAGCCAAAAGTCCGTTTGGGCTGCCTAACGATAGATCGATGCGCGCAAACTCATCCACGGTGCGCGAGAGCAGGTCGATGCGCCAGATCGTCCCACGCGCGGGATCGCTTGCGAGCAAAACCTCGCTGCCGAGCGCTACGACGTCGTTTAGGGCCTGTGCTCCCTCGATTTTTAGATTGAAAACCTCCTGTCCTTTGCTAAAGCCCCTGATCGCGTCCAGATCGCACACGTAGAGCACGTCGCCGATCTGCGCCATTCCGCCCGGATTTACCAGATCGTCTATAAAATTTGTCTCAACGACACCCGAGTTTTTTACTATGCGGCTGATGAAGCCGTCGCACTCCTGCGGGTCTTTGCTCGCACCATGGTTGGCGACGTAGAATGCTTCTTCGGTGATTAGCGAGCCCTCGGGCGCACTGAATCCATCGAGCTCCAAGCCGAAAAGCGCGCCTGTCAAGGCGCACGAAAGTAGAACTTTTTTCATAATCTCTCCTTGATCTCGCCAAAATTCTAAGAATTTTAAAATTTAAACCGAAACCACCGGGCGCCTGGTTAAATTTTTAAACTCCACAGCGAGCTTTAAGATGAGCGAAATTTAAACCCGCAGAGCAAATAAAAGTGTAATTTTAGTTAAACAAAGTGGCTTAATCGGCAAAATTCTAGCGGGTCGGAAGGCCTTGCTTCGCGCGTCGCTTTTAATTTGATGTGTCGAAGCCGAAGTGAGTAGGTTTGTGTGCGCTTTGGTTTACGCTGCCACTCGCGGAATTACGCCGTGAAATTTAAGCCGTATCGCGCAACTGCGGGCGTTTTTGCATACGTAATTTATTTAGGCTGTTGCTTTGGAATTTTAATTCTACGAGCGGATATTTTTTGCAAACTGCCGCGTGATTTTGATGCGCAGATGAAAGCGTTACGTTTAAAGACGTCACACGCTTTAAAATTTGATTTAATTTAAACAAAGTGCGATTAAAATGCGATTTAAATTTTATGTACCGCGGGTGTAAAATTTCGGTCGCAAAAAACCGACCTACCGCAAAAATTATTTAAAATTTGGAGTGCACAAAACGCCTTTTGAAATTTAAAAACGAGCCTGAGGCGCATTTCAAAAATTAATGCGTGAGATTTAGACGCCGAGTTCAAATCTCGCCGTGATAACTGTTTCAAAATTTAAAGCACAAAATTTAAACCATACTGATACGCGCCTCGCACCGAAGCGCTACGCCTCAAAATTTAATATGTAAATTCAAACGGGCGCGAAATTCTTGCGCGCCGAGGCTTTACGGGCTTTAAAATTTTAATGCGCAAAATTTAGATCAAGCGGCGTCTGTGCGACTAGCCGCAGCCGTTCGCTTGAAATTTAAATCGCAAAACTTAAATTATAGAATTTAACCGCGCGCGCCGAAAGGGGGCTAAAAATCTAAAACTCCCTTGCCGGCTTAGATGCTAAAATCCTCGCCGAGGTAGAATTTACGGACGTTAGGATCGCTGGCTATCTCTTTTGCGGTGCCGCCGGCGAACAGCTCGCCGTCTTTGATGACGTAGGCGCGGTCGCAGATCGCAAGCGTCTCGCGGACGTTGTGGTCGGTGATGAGCACGCCGATGCCAAGATCGCTTAAATCGCGCACGATGCTTTGGATGTCGTTAACGGCGATCGGATCGACGCCTGCAAACGGCTCGTCCAAAAGTAGAAATTTCGGCGTTATCATTAGGCTTCGCGCGATTTCGCAGCGCCTGCGCTCGCCGCCGCTTAGGCTCACGCCTTTGCGCAATCTGATCGGCTCGATGTTGAGTAAATTTAGCATCTCATCGACTTTTCGTGAGGCTTCGGCTTTATTTTTATAGGTAATCTCCGCAGCGAGCATTAAATTTTCCTCAACGCTAAGTTCCTTAAAGATGCTGCTTTCTTGTGGCAGGTAGCCGATGCCGAGCTTGGCACGTTTGTGAAGCGGAACCTTTGCGATGCTGCTCTCATTAAGCAATATATCGCCACCGCTAGCGCTTATTAGCCCGCAGATCATATAAAACGTCGTGGTTTTGCCCGCGCCATTGGGCCCTAGCAGCCCTACGATCTCGCCGTTATAAAGCTCTAGCGAGATTCCTTTGATGATCGGCGTGCCTTTTATGGTTTTTTTAAGACCCCTGACTTCCAGTTTATGCATAGCTTACCTCGTATTTTCGCCCTTGCGCGTGCGGCGTGATCCTCACTACGCAAAAATCAAGCTCATATTTTTTAAGTAAATTTATCAAATTTTCATCCGCCCATTCGATCAGATGAAGCCCTTCTTCAAATAAATTTTCAAATA
>NZ_CALEDC010000107.1 GCF_937949835.1 uncultured Campylobacter sp. | reverse complement strand
GCGACAAAACGATCTGCAAGGTGGTATTTTAAAATTTTGCTGACGTAAGCGTATGAAATTTCATAAGCACAAGCACGATAACGCCGCACGCTAGGCAATACGACTAAATTCTATCAATGGCGGGCAAATAAAATAGATACGCGGGTAATACGGCGAAATTTAACCGACACGAATAGGCAAAATTTCATCGGCGATACACAGCTAGATTGATGCCGTCGCAGCGGGATCGGTATGACGCTACAGCAAGATCTGCGCTATTGCGGCAGCAAAGTTGGCTCCGTCGCAGCATAATAGCTACAAAGCTACGATAAAATCGACACTACAATTAAATTGACAGTGTCGCAGTAAATTTGGTGTGACACTGCGGCAAGATAGCGCCGCAGTAATGAAATCAGCACTGTCGCGGCGGTAAGGTGGCGCTGTCGTAGCATATCGGCAAGAGTTCATAAAATTTTACGCGAAATTTTATACGAAATCCTGTATAAAATTCTATGATTTTGCCTTGAGATCAGCCTGCGATCGGCCCTCAATCGGTCTGTAATCAACTTGCAATCAGTCCGTAAAGTAGCTTTAAAATCGTGGCGGCAACGACTAGCAGAAGCATCTTGCGCACAAATTTCACGTCGCATCTCATCACGAGGCTTGAGCCTACGAAGCTGCCCGCGATCTGTCCGACCGCCATCACCGCTCCGACGAGCCATAAAATTTGCCCACCGATGATAAAAACGCCCAAAGAGACGATGTTTGAGGTGAAATTTAAAACCTTCGTGTGTGCGACCGCCTTTTTCATATAAAGCCCTAAAATTCCCACGAGTGCAAACGTCCAAAACGAGCCCGTGCCTGGACCGAAAAATCCGTCGTAAAACCCCAAAACAAGCCCGAAAATCGCGTAAAAGCTCTTTTTTGACATCTTGGGCCTGGCGGGCGCTTCGCCAAGGTTCGGCGAAAAAATCATATAAAGCAAAAGCGCCAGCAGCAGGATCGGAATGAGGTAGTTTAGGAATTTCGCATCGATTAGAAGCAGGACATAAGCGCCGACGAGCCCGCCTACGAACGTAAAAATCACACCGCGCAAGATCTCCGCCGCATCGACATAGCCCTTGCGGATGAAATTTAAAGCGGCGGTGAAGCTTCCGAAGCTGCCTTGAAATCTATTTGTGGCGATCGCTACATGCGGCGGAACGCCCACGGCAAGCAGCGCAGGCAGCGAGATCAACCCGCCGCCGCCCGCGATCGAGTCGATAAATCCGCCGAAAAACGCCGCCGCAAAAAGCACCGCAAACTGCCAAAGTTCAAGCTCCATCTTTGTCCTTCTTTCAAATTACACAGACACGCGCTATGAACGCCTGCCAGAATTCCTCGCAATTACGATCGCAAACCGCTCATGCACCGCAAAGTGCATACGAGCGCCTGCTAGAATTCCATGCAATTTTATAAAATTCCATGGAATTATATCGGATTTTGCCGCACGGCTCCTGCTTAAATTTTATTAAATTTACCGCACGATGCCGTTTTAGCTCCATGCAATTTATCGCGTCGCGCGCGAGCTGCAAAATTTCATAAAATTTAAGTAGCGCAAAGCGGCGAAATTTTACCCAAATTCTACAAGACAGCCTATAAATTTCGCGCAGCTATCCGTGAAATTTGCAGAATTTTATAAAGCGATCTTTTGCTAAAATTTTATGAAATTTCGGCGCGCCGTACTCAAGGCGTACGGCAAAATTCATAAAGCCAGCCCCTACTTATGCGGCAGCACAGCGCAAAATTCCGCCGCACACCCGCACTAAAACTTCATAAAATTTCATCGCCCAGCTCGTACCAGATAAAATTTCGCCGACTTACTTCGCAGTTTTATCTAAACTCGCGCTTAGTTCGGGTAAAATTTTATCTATCTCGCCGCTCTGTCCGAGGCGATACAGCGCGAAGTCGTATTTGATAGGGTCACTCGGATCGAAGCGTCCTAAGCTTTGCGTAAGCTGTAAAACCGCCTCGAAATCGTAACTCTTGCGATCGATCAGCCCAAGCTTAAGCGAAACTTTATGCGTGTGGGTATCGAGCGGGGTGAGGAGGCGCGATTTTTCGATCTTTTTGTACAGCCCCAGATCGATGTCGCTGTCGCGCACCGCCCAGCGCAGGAAAAGATTGTAGCGCTTGTACGGCGACGTGGGCTTTTTCGCGAAGCCGCGACCGAAAAAAAACTCATATCCCGGGCTGCGGTAGGGATTTAATTTGTAAATTTCGCCGATTAAAAAATTTATCCCATCCTCGATCCGTCCGCTTTTTTGCATGCCGCAAAGCACGCTCTCTTCGATGCTAAGGCTATTTTTAAGCCGCTTTAAAGTTATAAAAATTTCAGCGACGTCGCGCGGGCTTTGAAATCTATACTTTTTGCCCGCAAGCTCCGCTCTCATGCGCTCATCGCTCCCGTCTAAAAGCGAAAAATCAAGCGAGCGAAGAAATTTTAAAATTTGAGCCGCGCTCCCGTAAGCAAACAGCGCGCAGATGAGCGCTACGACGTCGTTTCGATGTCCCTTTGCGACCTGCAGCGGATCGGGCGCGCCGAAAAGATCCGCGTCGCAATTTTTCAAATCGGCGTAGTAATCTAAAATTTGCTTTAAGCTTTTCATTTTGCGTAGTAGCTCATCGTCGTAGCGCCGAATTTTCGCGATTTAAGCAGCGCGAAATCGCCGATTTTAAGTGGCAGCTCAAGCTCGCTCATATGCTCGATCGCGATTAGCAGCTCGCACTGCGCGGAGCCCAGGCGCGCTATCAGCGCCAGCACCCGCTCGTAAATCTCGCCAAAACCCTGCCTGATCGCAAACGGCGGATCCAGATAGACAAACACTCTGCGCGCGGGATCGGAGACGGAATTTTCTATGGAATTTGCAGTATGGCTTTCGCTAGAATTTGCAGCAGAACATTCTCCTAAACCGTTTGCGGTAGAGCTTTCGCCTAAACCGCAGGTTAAATTTTCACGGGAGTTGGCGGCGAAATTTTTTCTTGAACCGCGGGTTAAATTTACGTTTGGGCGCGAATTTTCTTTGCAGCTAGCGGCAAAATTGCCGTC
>NZ_CALEDC010000106.1 GCF_937949835.1 uncultured Campylobacter sp. | reverse complement strand
TGTATAGGTAAAGTGCTGCAAAAGCTCAATCTCTCATTTATCGTTGCGAGCTATAAATTTTTAAATTTCATTAGCGATTTTTTGAGCGGTTTTGATAAATACTTGCGCCAGATGGCTTAGACGCTTGCCTTTTTTGTATGCAATTAGCAGCGTCCTATCCAGCTCGTGCGCGCCCACGTCAAAGAGCTTTATCCTGCCCGCTTTGTCCTCCTTTATCATCTGCGGTATGCTAAAGCACGCTCCTGCGCCGCTTGCGACGATAGCATTGGCGATATCAAAAGTCTCCGTGCGGCATAGCACTTTCGGCGCAAAGCCTGCGGCAGAAAAGAATGCATCTATCTGCTCGGCGCTTCTTAGGCTTTGATTAGGCAGGATGAATCTTTCCTCTTTTAAGCGCGAAATGTTAATTTTGGGAACAGATTCGTTTTTAAACTCAAGCGAGAGCGGATGGGTGGAGCTTAGAGCGATATAGGTCTTTTGCGTTAGAATTTTAACCCCGTCAAGCCCGCTCATATCGATGGGCAGTATCAGCATACCGACATCAAGATCACCCTGAAGTAACATTTCACGAATGCTAAGCGCAGAAGAAAATTGCGTAATTTGCAGATCCGAATCCTTAAATTTCTTGCAAAACATCGGCAGTAGCGACGGCAGTAGATTATAGCCGTTTTGCGAAAAACCGATGCGAATTTTATCATTTTTTACGCCGCTTATTTCAGAGATATCGTTTTTTAGGTCGTTTATGGCGTCAAAAATGACTTTGGCTTTACTAGCGTAAATTTTTCCCGCGCGCGTAAGCGAAATGGGATTACTCGTGCGGTTAAAAAGCTGCGTTCCAAGCTCGCGTTCCAGTGATAAAATGCTCTGCGATAGCGACGGCTGCGGGATTTTAAGTGCCTCGGCAGCCTTAGTAAAGCTGCGGAATTCTGCTACTTTTAATACTAGCTCCATGCGATGCAAATTCATTTAGCCTCTCCAATTGATAACTTAATTCTTATGAAATGATACACTAAATAATATTTGACTTATGTTAAAAATGAAACTAAAATTACGCTTTTAGTTTAGAACTTTAAACTTAAGCTAAGAATTTCTCAAATGGAGAGGAAAATGAGTGAATCAAATTTCAACAGACGCGATTTCTTAAAACCGGCCTGTATCAGCGTCGGCGCGCTTAGCCTTAGCGGCTGCGTGGATACCGACAAGAGTAAAAGCGCAGACGGCGGCAACGAAGGCGGCCTTCCTAGTGTGGACGTACTCGTTATCGGCTCGGGAGGCGCGGGTCTGCGCGCAGCCGTAGCGGTAAGAAAGAGTAATCCAAATCTCAGCGTAGTCGTGGCTACGAAGATGATGCCTTCGCGCAACGCCACCTGTATGGCGGAAGGCGGCATCAACGGCGTTACGAGCTTCAGTGGCGGCGATTCGTATAAGCTTCACGCCTACGACACCGTAAAGGGCGGCGCATATCTCGTAGATCAGGACGCCGCGATTAAATTTTGCGAACTCGCGGGTCCTACGATTGCCGAGATGGATTACATCGGCACGCTATTTTCAAGAAACGCCAGCGGCGGCGTGGACGGTAAAGAAAGCGGCGTTCCTGGCGGCGTAGCACAGCGATTTATGGGCGGCGCGTCTAAAAAACGATGCAACTACTCCGCCGATAAGACGGGTCATATCTTGATGCACGCCTGTTTTGACGATGCGGTCAGCAACGGCGTGAAATTTTTAATCGATCACGAGCTGCTTGAGATCAGCGCGCCTGAGGGCAAATGCGAGGGCGTCGTGCTTCGAAATATCCAAACCGGCGATTTTTATCCCGTGCTTTGCAAAGCCTTGGTAATCGCTACGGGCGGATATACGAGGATGTTTTACAACCGCACCTCGGTACCTTATATCGCTACCGGCGACGGTATCGCGGCTGCACTGCGCGCGGGTCTTGGATTTAGCGATCCGGAGATGGTGCAGTTTCATCCGACCGGTATCAAAAGCGGCGGCGCGCTCATTACCGAAGCTGCGCGCGGCGAGGGCGGATATCTGCTCAACAACAAAGGCGAGCGCTTTATGAAAAACTACCACGAAAAGATGGAGCTTGCGCCGCGCGACGTCGTAGCTCGCGCGATCGAAACCGAGATTCGCGAGGGCAGGGGCTACGGCGAGGGGCTCGGCGCATACGTGCTGCTTGACGTAAGACATCTCGGAAAAGATAAAATTTTAAAAGCCCTTCCTAAGATCAGACACACCGCCATTTTGTTTGAGGGTATCGATCTGATCGAGGAGCCGATTCCGATTCGTCCTACCGCACACTACTCGATGGGCGGCATCGAAGTCACAAAATTTGACGATATGAGCACTAAAATTTCGGGGCTTTATACCGCGGGCGAGGCGTCTTGTATCTCGATTCACGGCGCAAACCGCTTGGGCGGAAATTCTTTAACCGACGCCGTCGTAACGGGCAAACTCGCAGGGCTCGGCGCAGCGGATTATGCTGCAAAACAAAGCGGTTTTGGTGACGGTAAAAGAGCGAGCGAGCTCGCGCAAAAATGGCAGGCTAAATTTAAGCAGATCGCAAACGGCTCGGGTAAGGCAAACGAGATGTATGAGTTGCGCGAAGAGCTAGGCGCGCAGCTTTGGGACAATATGGGTATCTTTAGAACCGGCGAGAAGCTAGATCTGCTTTCGCAAAATTTAGAGGGTATCAATGCGCGCTACGACGAGCTACACGTCGCGGATGCAAATCCGGTTATGAATACCGCATTTACCGACTACGTCGAGCTTGGAAATTTGATCCTGCTTGCGCGCTGTGCGTGTTTGGCTGCGCAAAAGAGGCTTGAAAGCCGCGGCGCTCACACTCGTGAAGATTATCCGAAACGCGACGATAAAAATTTCTTAAAGCACAGTATCGTGACGATGAACGACGCAGGCGAGCTAAGCTTGGGCTACAAAGAGGTCGTCGTTACGGAATTCTCTCTTGACGGAAGGAAACCTCAATGAAATTTATCATAGACCGCTTCGACGGAAGCAAAAATTATAAGCAAGCCTACGAATTAAGTTTGGAGCAGATCAAAGGAAAGACCCTGCTTGGAGTTTTGCAATTTATTAAGCAAAATTTAGACATCACTTTAAATTTTACCGCAGCGTGCCGTATGGCGATATGCGGAGCCTGTGCCGTGAGGGTAAACGGGCACTCATATCTTGCCTGCGATACCAAGATGGAGGCTCTGCTTGCGGAGTATGAGAACCCGGATAGCTTTACGATCTCGCCGCTAAATAATTTTCGAGTGATTTCGGATCTAGTAGTGGATTGGGAGCCTAGTATCGAGAATTTAAGAAAGATCAAACCTACGATTACCCCTAAGAAAGAATTTAGCGCCGATAAGGGCTGTAAGCAAAGCCCGGAGCAGATGGAGCGCGTCAAAAAGCAGTGGGATTGCATACTTTGCGGCTGCTGCGCTAGCGAATGCAATAAGCTTGGAGCCGATGCGAGCGATTATATGCAACCCTTTGTTTTTACGCATGCTAACCGCGCCGCGTTTGATTCAAGAAGCAGGGATGCTATGCCTCATCTAAAGCCTGCGGTGCTAAACGGATTATGGCTATGCGTGCACTGCCAAGAGTGCGCCGATCGCTGTCCTAAAGGAATAAGCGCTCAAAGCGATATCACCGCACTTCGCGCTCTAGCGATGAAAAAGGGCTTAACCGCAGGAAGCGGTCCTGGTCATGCAGAGGCATTCCTACTAGACATCGTAGAGGGAAGCGGAAGGCTAAACGAGATCAAGCTTGCCTTAAGAA
>NZ_CALEDC010000105.1 GCF_937949835.1 uncultured Campylobacter sp. | reverse complement strand
AGCAAGCGCACCCAATACGGCGGGCTTTAGGTGAAAATTTAGATAGCCGTTAACCGCCGTGGCGCTTAGAATTTCGCTATCTTTAAATTTAGCCGCAAGCTCCTCGGCGATGAGCTTTGGCGCCTTTCGCAGCTCCTTAGCCAGCGCGAAAGCCTCGGGCGAGGCGTAATGAGCCAAACTTTTATCTTTGGGTTTTTCTAAAACGACTTCGCGAGATAAAATTTTAAAAATTTCATTTAAGACTAAATTTTTCAAATCCTTTACGCCTTTTTAGTATCGCTGATTTCGGCGTCTTTAACCTCTTGCTCCATCTTTTTCTCGACCTTTTGCGGTTCGTCGTCCTCTTCCATCTCTTTTTTGAAAGTCTTTATGCCCTTGCCCACGCCCTTTGCGAGCTCAGGGATCTTTTTAGCTCCGAAAAGTAACACGATGATCGCTAAGATAATTAGCAATTGTTGAACGCTTACGCCCATTTTTTCTCCTTTAAATTTTCCAAATTTCGATTAGCTTGCCTATGTCGCGGCTCGCCGTTTCTAGTTTGATAGTTTTGTAGATTGATCTTAAATTTTCATACGCCGCTTCCAGGCGGTCGTTTATTATGAAATAATCATACTCGCCTAGGCGCTCCATCTCCTCTTGCGCATTTTGCAGACGTAAAGCAATATCGGCAGGATCATTATCGCCGCGAGCGCGCAACCTATCTCTAAGCTCCGACAAGCTCGGCGTAGTAATAAATACGCTAGTAAGCTCGCTTTTAGGCACTTTGCTACGCACGATCTCATATCCTTGCACATCGATGTCAAAAATCACGATCTTACCCCGCTCAAGCTCGCTCGTAGCGGCTTTTAGCGAAGTACCGTAGTATTTGCCGTGGACCAATGCCCACTCTAAAAACTCTCCGCGCTCGATGCCTGCGCGAAACTCGCTCTCGCTTATGAAATGATAATTCACGCCGTCCGCTTCACCTGCACGCATTTCGCGCGTCGTAGAGGAGATCGAGAAGTATATCTGCTCGCCAAATTCTGCGATAAGACGCTTTATGAGCGTGCTTTTGCCGCTACCGCTTGGACCGGAAACGAGCAAAATTTTGCCTTTCACTATCTATCTCCAAACGATATGTCGATATTGATCTTAAAGTCCTTCAGCGCGTCCTTAGCGTCCTTACTGCCCGCAAATTTCTCGATCGTGTTTGCGATGCCCGCTTCTAGATCATCACGCAACTTGGTTTTCAGCTCCTCAGCGCTCGGTTTTTTACCGTGCTCGTTACGCAGCGGCTCGCTTTTGGCGCTAGGCTCTAACTCGCTTGCCATAAGGCTGGCAAACTCCGCCGCAGCCGAAGCGGCAAGCTCATTCGGCGCAGATTGCGTGCCAAATTTTATCTCATTTGCCTGCTCGGACGCACCGAATTTATACGCTTTAAATTCTGTGCGCTCCGAAGGCTTTGAAGCATTAAATTTTATCTGCTGCGCGGCGCTCTTTGCGGGCTTGCCGGATTTAAATTGCTCGCTATCTGCGGAGCTTGCGGCAAACGAGTTTGCAAAATCGCCCTCCATAGCGCGCAAAAATCCGTCCGCAAATCCGCCAGCAACGCTGTCAGATTGCTCGCTTTGCTTCGGTAAATCTGAGGTATCTAATATGTGCGGTAAATTTAGCTCCGAAAAATTCGGCGCAGGAGTAGAATTTATAGTCCCGATATTGCTAGAATTTGTAGAAGCTGCGAAATTTGCGCCAATTGAATCCCCTGCTTCATTATGAGCAGGCATAGACGCATTCTGTGCAAGTCCGCCGGTAAATTCCATACTTTGAAACGGAACGGCGTTATAAAGATTTTCACGAGGTATATCGCCCGCACCCGCTAACGCAATCGGCGTATCTGAAGCGACCTCGTATTGAGACGAAATTTGCGTTTTTTGAAAATCCGTAGCCGCTGTATTTTTATCATGCGCAGATCTTTTATCCTCTTTTTCATCGGAAGCAAACGCAGCCGCGGCAAAATTATCATATCCGCCAAACTCCTCCACGGGCATGCCGGCGCTATCGAAAAGCCTGGAAAAATCCATATCAAATCCACTATTAACAGACACGCCGGCTGCATCTTGCACTACTTGCGAGGCAGAATTTTTTTTATCTGTTTTATAGGCAAATGAGCCATCTGATTCATGCTGTTTAATAGTAACATCCGCAGAGTCTTTCGTTTCCTCTAGATTAGGCGCAGCGTCTGCCATTTTTTCAACAGCAGTTTCATTAGAGCCGCCGGCTCTTTGCAGCTCGTCTTGATGTGCAAGCGGTAAAGTTTCGCTTGCCCGTGTGGCGGGAATTTCATCTTCTGTCTGCGATTTATTTGTTTTGAAATTCTTAGGATTTTCATCATCTAGCGCCGCTAGAGCTATCGGAGCGTCATCCTTTGCGAGCGAAATTTCGCCCTGAGGTGTGTTATTACTTTCGGCAGACTCGCTTGCGCCGATACTATTTAGTGGTACATCCTCAGGGATATCGCTAGCAGCTAAGTTTAGAGGCATATCATCTGCGATATTATCCGCAATCTTTTCTGCGACGGCGTTAAGCGGCGTATCATCGGCGATGGTGTCCGCAATAGCCGCTTCATCTACAAGCTGCGAGAGCGGAATATCATCTGCGATCTCGTCCGTGCGCGGCATATCGCCTACCAACTGCGAAAGCGGCACATCATCTGCAATCTCGGGCGCTATATCGTTTGCCAACTGTGAAAGCGGTATATCCTTGCCGGAGTCATAAAAGCTATCCACAAGCTCTTCAAAATTACTGCCCGAAGCGGAATTCGCCTGATCAATCGCATCGATCTCTTTCATCACAGAGCTTGCATCGGCAAATTCTTTCGCCATTTTTTCTTTCGCCTGCACGCTCATATTTTGAACCGAAAACTCGCTGATAAACGTGATGAGCTCAAGCGGCGAAAAAGGCTTGGTAAGGGTATATCGCGCTCCTGGCGCCGAAACATTCTTAGGCGTCAGAAACAGCGTTTTATTAAGATCAAATTTTGAAATATCATCGCCATCTTCATAATTTTTTATCGTCAAATCATATTCACTCTCGTCTGCACTATATGCTACCAGATCCGCACCGATGCGCTCGCAGCAAATATTTACGACACTTGCAACCTGCTCATTGTGATTGTCAAGTAGAATTTTCATTTATGACCTTTTAGAAAGAATTTGGGCTATTGTAAGATATTTTTGGTTATTAATTGCTTATATTTGCGCTAAATTTCGGTTATTTAGGCGATAAACTTTGCAGCATTTTTGCGCTAAATTCTCATCGTGGGTCACGAGCACGAGCGCACCACGGCTGGATTTTACATAATCAAAGATCACGCTCATGACCTCGTTTGCGGTATCCTTGTCTAAATTTCCAGTCGGCTCGTCGGCAAAGATTATGCGCGGCTTTTTGCAAAGTATGCGAGCGATGCTCACGCGCTGCTGCTGTCCGCCGCTAAGCTCGCCCACGCCTTGCTTTAAAGTATGTTCGATCTGAAGCTTTTTTAAAATTTCATCATCTATCGCATTATTCGTAAGTTTAGCAGCGAGTTCGATATTTTCGCCAGAGGAAAAGCCCTTAAAAAGGTAGTGAGATTGAAATATTATGCCGAAGTCGTTGCGGCGAATTTTAAGTCTCTCATCGGAGCTTAGTTCGTAAATACTGCGCCCGTCGTAGATCACTTCGCCCGAGTTCGGTTTTAAAAGCGTGCATAAAATATGAAGCAGGGTCGATTTGCCGCAGCCGCTAATGCCCAAAATAGCGATACTCTCGCTCTCTTGGACGCTTAAACTTACATTTTCAAAGAGCGTATAATCATACGCGTGAGTAAGATTTACGCCCTTTAGAAGTTCCATATTTAGCCGATTTGAGCCGCTACTTCGGCTGCGAGGTCTTCGCTCTTTTTCTCTAGGCCTTCGCCCACTTCGAAGCGGACGTATTTTACGATCTCGATCTTGCCGCCTAGTTTTTTAGCTTCTTCCTCGATAACCTGCTCGACGGTTTTTTTATCGTCCATTACGTAAAATTGCCCTAGCAGCGTGAGACGCTGATCGATTTGGGTATTATCGGCGATGAAGCGATCAATCTGACCCGGCAAAATTTTATCCCAAATTTTTTCAGGTTTATTTTGCTTGCGAAGCTCGTCTTTTAAAATTTCAATCTCTTTGGCTAAAATTTCATCGCTTAGATGCGCGCGCGAGCCGAACTGCGGGATCTTATGAAGGGGCTTACCTAAGCGCACAAACTCCTCGTTTTCCTTCTCAAACTCGCCTTTAAGAGCTAAGAATTCTTTTTCGATAAAATCTGGGTCAAGCTCTTTATGGCTGATGACCTGCGGTTTCATCGCAGCTGCGTGCATGCAGAGATTTTTTATAAGCTCCTTCGCACCCTCCGCAGTCCGCTCGCTGTCGCAAGCTGCTGCGATAATGACGCCTACTCGACCGTTTGAGTGCAGATAACCGTTTACCACGCCGTTTACGCCTGCCTTAATCGTCTCAAATCTTCTAACGACCAAATTTTCTCCGATCGTGGCGATCTGGCTTTTTAGATGCTCATCAAATTTAACGCCGTCGATGATGCTGGAATTTAGCTCATCAATGCTGCTAATGCCCTTGCTTTGGATATGTAGAGTAGTATTTTTAACTAAATTTATAAAATTTTGATTTTTAGCTACGAAGTCGGTTTCGGAATTTATCTCGCTTATGGTGGCGATCTTGTGATCCGCGCCCACTTCGACGCTCACTAGGCCCTCGCTAGCTAGGCGGTCGGCTTTTTTAGCAGCCTTTCCGAGACCCTTCTCGCGAAGCAGATCGACAGCCTTATCCATATCGCCGTCTGTTTCAACCAAAGCCTTTTTGCAGTCCATCATCCCCGCTCCGGTGCTTTCGCGGAGCTCTTTTACCATTTGCGCGCTGATTTCCATTACTCTTCGTCCTCGCTTACGTCAAAATCCTCTTCGCTCATCGCCTCGGCTACGACTTCCTCTTTCTCCTCGTCGCTGACGGCTTCGCTCTGCTCGACATCCTCGCTCGCATCTTGATCGCGAAGCGCCTTGCCTTCGTTTATCGCCTCAGCCATCTCTTGGCAGAAAAGCTGAAC
>NZ_CALEDC010000104.1 GCF_937949835.1 uncultured Campylobacter sp. | reverse complement strand
AATTATTTAAATTTAATGATTAAATTTCAAAACTCGCCGTCTCGCATCACGCCTAAATTTATGCTCTGCCTGACGGTATTCGGCGCGCAAATTTTGCTTTGTGTTATGCGCGCAAATTCCGCGCTCCGCCAGGTGGAATTTAACACGCAAATTTCACGACGAAATTTCACGGCGTTTCGAGTCTCGCGATTTACAGCTTCCTAAGTTTTGCGATCTCATCGCGCAGCGCCGCGGCCTTTTCAAACTCCAGCGCGGCTGCGGCGTCGAGCATCTGTTTGCGAAGCTCCTTTACGATCTTGGCGCGCTCGGCGGCAGGCATCTTCTCTAAATTGGCACCCTTTCTTAAAATTTCGGTGCCATCCTCGATCTTTAGGCTCTCTTCGATATTTCGGCTCGCAGAATGCGGGGTTATGCCGTGGGCGCGGTTGTATTCATCTTGAAATTTACGGCGCTTTTGGGTGATGTCGATCGCCTCTTGCATCGAAGCGGTGATCTTTTTGCAAAACATCACGACCTGCCCGTTCACGTTTCGCGCGGCTCGCCCCATCGTCTGAATGAGGCTGGTGCGCGAGCGCAAAAAGCCCTCCTTATCGGCATCCATGATCGCGATAAGGCTTACTTCGGGCAGATCGAGCCCCTCGCGGAGCAAATTTATACCGATTAGCATATCGTATTCGCCGCTGCGAAGGCCGCGGATGAGCTCGTTGCGCTCGATCGCATCGATGTCTGAGTGCATATATTTGACCTTAAGGCCTAGCTCTAGATAGTATTTGCTCAGCTCCTCCGCCATCTTTTTGGTTAGCACGGTCACTAAGATCCGCTCGCCGCGCGCGATGACCTCCTTTGCCATATCGTGTAAAATTTCGACCTGGTTGTCGCTGTCTTTTAAGATAATCTGCGGATCGAGCAGTCCCGTCGGGCGCAGTATCTGCTCATATACGGCTCCGCGGCTAAGATCCAGCTCGTAATCATTTGGCGTTGCGGAGACGAATAGAAATTTAGCCTTTTTATTGATAAACTCATCAAACATCAGCGGGCGGTTATCAAGTGCGCTAGGCAGGCGAAAGCCGTACTCTACGAGCGTTTCTTTACGGCTGCGATCTCCTGCAAACATCCCGCGAAACTGCGGCAAACTCACGTGGCTTTCATCGACGATGACGAGATAGTCCTTGCCCTTGCTCTCGTAGTAATCAAAGAGCGAATAGGGCGTCTCGCCCGGCTTTTGGCCGGTCAGATAGCGCGCGTAGTTTTCGATCCCCTTGCACATCCCCGTAGCGCCCAGCATCTCAAGATCAAACTCCACTCGCCCTTTCAGCCGCTGCGCCTCGACGAGCTTGCCCGCGTCCTCGAAAAATTTCAGCCTCTGCTCAAGCTCCTCCTCGATCCCTTTGATCGTCGATTTCAGGCGCTGCTCGCCTACAATGAACTGGCTCGTCGGGTAGAGAATAAATTTTTTGACGCTCTGAGTCTTTTTGTTTTCGAGCACGTCCAGATGATACATCGCCTCTATCTCGTCGCCGAAAAACTCAATCCTAAACGCCTCGTCGTTAAAATACGCGGGGTAGATGTCGATCACGTCGCCGTTTACGCGAAAATTCCCGCGATCAAAAAAATCGTCGTTGCGTTTGTAACCCATATCGACGAGCTTGCGAAGTAGAAATTTAGTGCTAAATTTTGATCCGATCTCAAAAAACAGCACCATGCCTTTATATTCGGCGGGATCGCCCAGGCCGTAGTTTGCCGAAACCGACGCCACGGTGATGACATCATCAAAGCTCAGCAAACTCGCAGTAGCGCTTAGCCGCAAGCGCTCGAGCTCTTGGTTTACGTCGCTGTCCTTTTCGATGAAAAGATCCTGCCTGGGGATGTAGGCCTCGGGCTGATAATAATCGTAGTAGCTGATGAAATACTCGACGTGATTTTGCGGGAAAAAGCCCTTAAATTCGCTATAAAGCTGCGCTGCGAGAGATTTGTTATGCGTCATTACGAGCGCTGGAATTCCGAGGCGCTTGATGATATTTGCCATGGTAAAAGTCTTACCCGAGCCGGTAACGCCGAGAAGAGTTTGGTATTTGTTGCCGTTTTGAAAGCCCGCGACGATGCCTTCGATCGCTTTTTCTTGATCCTCGCTCGGAGAGAATTTGCTCTCGATTTTAAAATTTTGCAAAATTTTTCCTTTTTTAAAGCCAAAATTGGGTAATATCTTCATTTAAATTATATCAGAAAAGGCGAAATAATGGAATCAATCTTTGACGAAGAGAAAAAGGTCGAGGGCTTAAGCAATAAAGTAGCTGAGCTGATTAGACGATACACCGAGGCTAGAGACGAAAACGAAAAGCTACGCACAGAGCTAGCGACGGTCAAGGCGCAAAACGAGGCTTTGGGAATGCAGCTTGGCACGCTAGAAAATGATCTGGCGTATCGCAAGATGAGCGATGAGGATCTAAGCAAGCAGATCGACGATATTTTGGCGGGCGACAATTTAGGCGAGAAATGAAAGAAATTTCCGTTCAGCTGACGAGTAAGTCTTTGACGAAAAAATACGCGATAAGCCTGGATGATGACTTTGCAAAGGTCTTCGGTAGGGACTGGCGGATTTTAACTCGCGGCAGCGATCATCTGGATGCGGGCGAACTGCTTGAAGCCTATATCCAAAAAAGCTACGAAAATTTCATGCTTAATAAAAAAATAGATGCCTTGGTAAAGGACATCGACGAAGGAGTAAAATGATGAAAATGAGAAAAGGTGCGGCAGTAGGCGGCGGCGTAAGCGGGATAATATTTTTAGCTATTATAATCTTCGTGATAGTAAAAATAATATATCCTAAATTAAGCGGTGCTAAGGATGAGGTTTTGGTTAAGGCGTATGCAGTCGAGCTTGAAGGCGTATTTAAAGATATACAACGCGACTACTTAAATCAAGGAAATTTTCGCGAGCTAAAGAGCATGACGGGCTCCAGACAGTTTAGCGATAGCGATCTAGAAAAAACCGTCACTTTAAATCAATCCTTTGATTACGGAGTAGGACCGA
Source organism: uncultured Campylobacter sp. (assembly GCF_937949835.1). Lineage (GTDB taxonomy): Bacteria > Campylobacterota > Campylobacteria > Campylobacterales > Campylobacteraceae > Campylobacter_B. The sequence goes on along the minus strand of NZ_CALEDC010000104.1, from coordinate 9,800 downwards.
AACTCAAAAACGATATGATCTTTTGCGCGACGATCACCTTGCGTCAAGATAGTGATGGGTATTTCTTCACGACTGAGAACATTAACCGCAACAGGGAGCGCTGCGAAGCATTTCATAAAGATACGACTTATATGAAGCTAAATGGCTTTAGGATAGGCAAATAATTTTTAAAATTTAATCGCGCGACTGCTATGGATTCGTAAAGCATCCGTGCAGCATGAGCGCGATAGTGCTAGTGAAGTGCGATAAGCCGTACATCGCTCGCACCTCGTGCCAAAAACATGTTAAGATTTCAAGAATTCCATCTTTATAAACATTTTTTCTAAAATTTATGCTTTTAAATCGGCATTTTTGTATTTGTATTGACAGCCTATCAGTTAAATTCTAATCATATTTTAGTTTTTAATTTATATCGGTCGTGATTTATGCCATTGCGGTTAAATTTATGAGATGGGTGCTTTGAAGCTATGCCCCTCGCGTGACAGCGATGAGAGCTGTGGCTGGATCTGCAAAAGCGCCTTATAAAACAAGCGTATTAAGGCAAAATATCAAGATCATCTTAAATTTATGAAATTTGTACCCCGAAAATGCGCGGAATTTTATCGGCGCAGGCTTATACATGAGTTTTAAAAATCTCTCATAGAATTTTATCGCCGATTCTCAACCGCTAATTTGATCCATCTGCGTAAATAATCTAGCTGCTGCGGCGTATGGAACCAATGCTCGCCGTTTTTCATAATGTTTAAGGTGCAGCCAAATTGTTGCGCAAAATTTTTGACGATCTTCAGAGGCGTCATATCGTCGTTTTCTGCGTATAGAATTCTACTGGGCGTTTCCCATTTTGTGATCGGATTATTTAAAACAAAACTCCAATATTCCCAAAAAAGCGGTTGCCTAGCAGGGGTCAAAATCATCCGCTCTTGCTTCAATCGCTCCTCGCTGACGTCAGCTTGGCACATTATATTTGAAATAACGTATTTCATATCAAGTATCGGCGAGATGAAGAGGCAGTCGCTAAGCTTTTCGTCGCGGAAGCTTTGCAGGCCGAGCCATGCCCCTAGGCTAACGGCAAACAGCGCGACCTCGTCCCAGCGCCTCTTTGCATACGATAAAATTTCGCGAAATTCCAAAATAGCGCGCCTCGGATCATAAAAAATAGACTCGCAAGAAGCGGGCTCATGCCGCCTCTGTCCGTGTCCGGGCAAGTCAAAGCTAATTACCTGCCAGCCTTGCTCACAAACGACGGAAGCCAAAAGCTCCGCATCATCTTTGCTTCCGCCTTGCCCGTGAGCGTAGATATAAACCTTTTCCGAGCGGTTCCCCCAAACGGCGGCGGGAATGCCGCGTATCTCAATCGCGCTCTTTTGCATTTTTCGTTCCTTTAAATTTTTTGCGTCGATACCCGCATTTGCGGCAATGCTACAAGAAAAACCATAAATATTGCTGGAATTTAATAGTGCGCCCTGCTAAACTGCCTGCGATTAGCGATAAATTTTAAAATTTATCGCGCGAGCTGCGCCTGCCGCTTTGTTTTAAAATTTAGCCGCACGAAATTTCAGGCGGCATAATTTTGATTCTTGCAGCGCAATTAAAATTCTATATCGTAGAAATTTTGCGCCGCCAGACTGCAAAAATTCTTACTACGAAATTCTGTATCGCAACTGCGCGCACCCAGAAATTTACGTCTTAAAATTTTCACGCCGTAGAATTCTGCAGGCTGAGAAATTTAAAATTTAAGGTCACGCAAATTTTATCGCGACTCGTGCAAAATTTTAAATTTTACATTTGCTTTATTTGCAGGCTACGCGAATAAATACCGCTTAAATTTTAAATTCCAAGCGGGCTCGCGCCTCAGAAGTTAAAATTTGCGCTAATTCATAAGCCCCGCTTAAGATGCGGTTTTTAAAATTTTGGTGCTTGATAGTGCCCGTAATCGCGCTGTGTTCGCTGCGATCTCGCCCAAAAAAGCTTAAAAAATCAACCCCACGGCGCCGAACTTGACCCCTAAAGAGATAACTATCAAAACCCCGAGCCCCGCAAAAAAGCCCGCCAGCACGTCATCCAGCATCACGCCGAGCCCGCCTGGTACGTCGCGATCCACGCGCCCGATGATCGAGGGTTTGCGGATGTCAAACGCTCTGAAAAACAGCAGCGCTAAAATCATCGAAAGGATCGAGATCCTGCTGCTCTCAAAGCCCGCGATCAGCTCTCGCAGCGGCAGCGAAAAGATCTCGCCCACGGGCGCGGCGACGCACATCGCGATCCACACCCCCACGACCTCGTCGATGACGATCTCGCTGTTATCGTGCGAGCAGGTCCGCTTCTCGTAATCGTCCACGATCTTAAGCGAGACGAAAAAGACGAGAGCAGCGCACAAAAACAGCGTTACTTCGCCCGCTAGCATCAAGATTGCAAGCCCCACTATCCAGCCTGCGATGCTGCCCCAGGTGCCGGGCGCAGGTTTTAGCAGCCCCGCGCCAAAAAATGTAACGAAAATTTTATCCATAACTGTCCTTTTAAATTTTGCTTTTTAAAATTTTACCGCTTATTTTAATTAGAGCATCTGCTCACGCGAAATTTTAAATTCGCCTACGCGCAGAATTTTAAATTTCGTTCGTGCATGTAAAATTAATTTGCCCGCCTACACGAAATTAATTCTACTCGCTCGTCACGAAAATTTCGCTCGCTAACGCAGGAATTTTAAAATTCTACTCATTTGCGTAAAAATTTTAAAATTTTGCTCGCTCCATGCGGAAATTTTAAACCCACTCAAGACGCGAAGAGCGTTCTGTGTGTGCAGGCAGCTGTCGCGCCGCACGCCGAGTTTTATGCGCCGCGGCTTACTGCAACCGCCTAGCTTTTTAAATTTAAGCTCACTCTCGGCAGACTTAAAACTCAGATCCGCCGTACTGCTAATTTACACATCCACCGCGCTTTAAAAATTTTAAATCCGCTTCGTCGCACGATTTTATTGCGTCGTTATAAATTTGCTACGTAGCCGCGCCTTTAAGATTTAAAACCTCTTTTATCGCACCATTAATGCTTTAAAAATTTAGCTTCGTTGCGCCACAAAATTTTACGCTAAATCTGCGTCCGCCGCTCTTTATGCTATAAAATTCCGCACAGTCCTTTCTTTCCGCACTATGAAATTTTACTTTATGCCTAGTCGCTGTAAATTCTAATGTCGCGAAATTTTACCCTCCGCCTAGATGCCGCAAATTCCGCGTCATTTTTGCGTTGCGCTCTCGGGCACTACGTCTTTAGCGCGCTGGTTTGATACAGCTGCATAAGCTGCTCGTAAAACTCGCTCTCGCCGTGGCTCTGCAAGATCCCGCTGTTTGGAAAAAGCTCGTCGTAGAGCTTTTGTAGATCCGAAAATCGCGCAGGAAAAAGCTCGCTTAAAATCATCGCCGAGATCTCTTTACGCATAAAAATCGCGGGCGGTAAAATCCCCGCGCGCAGCAGTGCCTTGAGATTTTGAGTGCGGTAATGCACGTGATGATGAGCGCCGTGAGGGCAGTTTTTGGTGCTTACTAGCACCTTACACTTCTCGCAATAGACGTATTCGGGCATCAGCAAAATCTCTATTTCGCCGCGCTTTTGATACTCGTCCAGCACCGAATGCACGCCGCCTCCTTCGAAAAACAGCTCCATATTTGCGTGATTTTGCCCGAAAATTATTTTGTTTATACCTAAATTTTTTGCGATCGCGCATTGCAGGGCGGGCTTATCGTCAAAAATCGCAAGCGAGCCCAGATCGATCATCATGGCGCGTTGCGCAACCAAAAAATTTTGCAGTAAATAGCTTAGCGTTTTTTTGCGTAGTTCGTAGGGCAGGGCATCCGCGCCGCTCGTGCCGGTTAAAAAAATCACCACGAAATCCGCCTTGTCGATCATATGCCTAATCAGCCGCTCATGCACGCGGTGGATCGGATCGGCGCAGGTAAAAAACGCTGAAATTTTAGGTGCGGCAAGCGAGCTTGCGACTTTTTTTATGCGCGCGATTTGCTCTGCAAGCCCATTTTTTAGCAGCGTGATGCGCCCTTGCACTGCAGTTTGCTCTGCGTATGCGTTTTGAAACACCGAGCCTACGATCTCGCTTGCGCTTGGGGCATAAACGTCGCTAACGTCTATGCGCGCGACAAGCTCGCAATAGGCGGGATTTGCAGCGGAATTTTTGATGAAATTTTCGGTGGAATTTGAAATAAAATTTTCCGCCGAATTTGCTACGGATTTTGCATCTGCGCTGCAAACGGGATTGAGTGCGGAATTTTCGGCAAAGCTCCGCGCGGAATTTACCGCAGAATTTTCACTGAAGCTTTTCGCCAAATCCAAAGCGGCGTTTTTCGCAGATTTTACATCTGCGCTACAAGTAAAAGTTTGATCATAGCTCGCAGTAAGGCTTTCTATATGGTATAAGCCCTCGCTTGTGGCGTTTATAGCGCTTTGCGCACTTGCAGTGCGCGCGAAATCCGTGCCGCTTTTCGCAAAGCTCTGCTCATTTTGCGCCGCGGCAGAAACCTCATCCTGCAAGTTGCGTGATTCTTTAGCTAGCAAATACGCGCCGCTACTGCCGCTAAGCGAATTTTTGGCGCATTCGGCTATGCCGTCCTTGCGGAGATAAAGCTCCAAAATATCGCCTTTTTTTGCGCCCGCGCAGGAAAAAACGAAATTTATGCCGCATACGCTTAGCTTGCTTGGGCGCAGTAGCTCGCAGCTCTTGCCGAAAGCGCCGTTTGCGAGCAGACTCAGGACGTTTAGGTCGGAGCGCGAGATCTCTATCTTGCGGATTTGCGTTGCGCTATTATTTGTGCCTTTGCTCTCGCTTCCGGCTTGCTCTGCTTTTAAATTCCTTACCGAGTTTTTAGTTTGCACCTCATCTTTTCTAGCATCGCCAGCCCTTGACGCTTCTAAATTCCGCACCGTTTTTAAATCGCGCTTTGCTTTTGAGTTCTGTGATGCTTTTAAATTTTGCTTCACTTCTAAATTCTGCGCCGCGTCACTCGAAGCTTTTGCGATGTTTAGAGGTTTTGTGCCGCTTGAAATCCCTTCGCTTTCAAGCGGTTTTATTTCGTTTAAATTGCCGGTATCGCGTGAAATTTCTGTCCCGTCTGCGATCCGTACCGAGCGCGCGCGGCTATTTTTTTCTTGCGATGCCATATTTTTTCCTTTTCTCCCAAAGCGATTTTCGAGAAATCCCAAGTGCCGCCGCCAGATCGGAGTCGAAATACTCGTCTTGGTGCGCTACGATCGTGAGCTTTACGTATTCTTCGATGCTTAAAATTTCACTGCGTTCTTTGCTGCTGCCAAGCGTAATTTCGTCGTTAAAGCCCTTTTGCGCGCCGATGGATCCGGCGATTATACGCATGGATTTGGTTTTGCTTAGAAATTTTTCCTTCTGTGCGCCGCTTAGGCTATCAAAATCTGGTGCGTAAAAAATCTCCGCGCCGCGTTCTAGCAGCTCAGGGCTTTGCGCGGATAGAATTTTAAGGCGCGATTTTAGCGCAAGCGCGATCTTAAATACCGCCGCAGCTCGCGCTGCCGCATCGCCGCGCAAAAGAAGCGGGAATTTTATCTGCGCTAAACGCGCGGTCGGTATTTCGCACGAAAGAGAGATCTCTTTAAGCAACGCTTCGTAGGCTTCGTTTTGTGATTTTAGCGAGCGAAACTGCGCGTAATGCTCGATCTTTTTTATGAGCTCCTCTATCATAAAAGGCTTTTGGATATAGTCCGTCGCGCCCGCTTTTACGGGGTTTAGCACCGTTTCGCTATCGACGTAGGCGACCATCAAAATTATGATCGAGCGCCTAAATTTCTCGATCAGCGGATAAAAGCTCGCGCCGCTCCAGCTCGTAGAGAGCAGCACCGCCTCAAACTCCTCCGCAAGGCCCGCCGCGGCCGCCAAGCTCGCCGCGTTAGTACATTCATGCCCCAGCGCGCCCAGCTTGTTTGCGATACTTTGAGCAAGATAGCTTTCGCTCTCGATTATTAAAATTTTCATGCGCCCCGCACCTTTGCTGCGTACTTTTGCCAGTCGTAAAATTTCAAGCTTACCGCAGCCTGCGCGGCGATGCCCTCGCTTCTGCCCGTAAATCCCAGCCCTTCGGTCGTGGTCGCTTTGACATTGATGCGTGCGCAGTTCAAAATTTCGCTCAAAACCTCTTGCATCTGCGCTTTGTAAATGCCGATTTTCGGGCGCTGCGCGATGATCGTAATATCGGCATTTACGAGCTCGTAGCCGTAGCCTCTGACGCGCCGCATTACCTTTCGTAACAGCTCCTTGCTGTCCGCGCCTTTAAGCTTGGCGTCGCTGTCGGGGAAGAGCTCGCCGATATCGCCCAGCATCGTCGCGCCGCAAATAGCGTCGATTAGGGCGTGGATCGCTACGTCGCCGTCGCTGTGTGCGATCAGCGCGAATTCGCACGGGATCGCTACGCCGCCAAGTACGATACCCACGCCTTTTTCAAGCGCATGCACGTCGTAACCCGTACCGCAGAAGATATCGCGCGAGCATGGTTTTAAATTTAGCGCCGCCAGATCGCTTGCGCGCGTGATCTTAAGCGCGCCCGCTTCGCCTTTTATAAACTCCAAGCGCCCGCCCGCGCTGCCGACTGCCGCGCTGTCGTCGGTAAAAATTCCGCTTCCATCAAGCGCCTTTTTAAGCAGCGCCGTGCGCGAAAGCTGCGGCGTTTGGATGAGGCGTAGCTCCTCCCTCTTAACTACGTCCTCGCCGAGGTAGGTCGTGTCGTTTACGCCAAGATATGGGCTGATGCAATCGGCGTCCGCGCTTGCGGCGATGAGCGCGTCTATCGTGCGTGGCGAAATTTGCGCACGCGCCACGTCGCTTACTAGCACGAGTTCGCTCTCTACGAGCTGCAGCGCGTTTTTTAGCGAGCTTTGGCGATTTGCGCCGCCGGAGGCGAAGTGAAATTTTAAATTCGTAGAGCCGCATTCATCTGCGCCGCATTCGATCCCGCCCCGCTTTCTTTGAAATTTATACTCGCTCGTGCCGCACTCCGAGTTTTCGCCGCGCGCCGAGGCCAGGCTGCACGCATAGAGGTGCTCGCAATAGCTCACGTCCTCCTCGTTTACGACGATTACGATTTTTTTAAATGGGTGCGCCCGTGCGATATTTTGCGCAACATATTGCCAAAGCGGCAGCTCGCCCACGCGCAGCCACTGCTTTTTGACGGGGAGCTCAAACCTGCTCGAATCGCCCGCGGCGAGCAAAATCAGCGATATATCTTTCAAATTTTATCCTTGAAATTTTGTTACGAAATTATACGTATTAAAAATGAAAGCAAAATTAATCGCGACTCGCGCGCTGAAATATCTTAAACTTAGGCGTAAATTTACGCGGCGTGGCGGTAAAATTTCATCCTGCGTTACGAAAATAAACGGCAAAAGAAAAGTAAGGATTAATGAAATTTGTTATATCATACGCGCATTTTTAAGAAGCGAGGCGAAAATGACCGAAAGCTGCGTATCGCAGATCTATTTTGCAAAAAAGGGCGAGCTGACGCCGCAGATGAGAGAGGTCGCGCAAAGCGAGCGCATGAACGAGCGGGCCTTGTGCGATCTCATCGCGCAAGGAAGAGCGATCATCCCCGCAAACGTTAATCACAAAAGCTTAAAGCCTATCGGTATCGGGCGCGCGCTGCGGTGCAAGATCAACGCCAACATCGGCTCTTCAGGCACGACGAGTGATATTGAGGGCGAGCTGGAAAAGCTTGAGGTCTGCTTAAAGTACGGCGCCGATACGGTGATGGATCTAAGCACGGGCGGCGATTTGGACGAGATCCGCGCCGCGATAATCGAGCGCTCGCCCGTACCCATAGGCACGGTGCCGATCTATCAGATGATGTATGAGCTGGGCGATATTAAAAATTTAAAAACGAGCGCTATTCTTAGCACGATCGAGAAACAGGCGCGGCAGGGAGTGGATTATTTCACGATCCACGCGGGCTTTAAGCTCGAGTTTATGCCGCTGCTGTCCCGTCGCAAGATGGGTATCGTAAGCAGAGGCGGCTCGCTGATAGCGTCGTGGATGATGAAATTTCATAAGCAAAACCCCTTTTACGAAGCGTTTGATGAAATTTGCGATATCTGCGCCGCCTACGACGTATCGCTATCTCTGGGCGACGGCTTGCGCCCGGGCTGTTTATACGACGCGACCGATAGGGCGCAGCTTAGCGAGCTTGAAATTTTAGGCGAGCTAGCCCTGCGCGCGAATGAAAAAAACGTGCAGGTGATGATCGAGGGTCCTGGGCATATCCCGTTTAACGAGATCGAGCTAAATATGCAGCTAGAGCGCAAGCTCTGCCGCGACGCGCCGTTTTACGTGCTGGGGCCGCTTCCGACCGACATCGGCGCGGGCTATGATCATATCAGCTCGGCTATCGGCGGGACGATGGCGGCGTATTGCGGCGCAAGCATGCTCTGCTACGTAACGCCGAAGGAGCATCTAGGCCTTCCCAATGCAAGCGATGTCAGAGAGGGCATCATCGCGCATAAAATCGCCGCTCACGCCGCGGACGTCGCGCTAGGCAAAACAGGCGCGATAGAGCGCGATCACGCGATGAGCGATGCGAGGTATAGTTTTGATTGGAACAGGCAGTTTGAGCTTAGCTTCGATCCAGATCATGCGCGCGAGCTGCACGACGAGAGCCTGAGCGATGAAATTTATAAAGGCGCGGAGTTTTGCTCAATGTGTGGGCCGAAATTTTGCGCATATAAAATCAGTAGAAATTTAACCGAAAATAAGGAGAAAGAATGAGTAAAGACGAAGTCTTAAATTTGCTTAAAAGCGTGATCTATCCGGGCTTTTCTAAAAGCATCGTGGATTTTGGATTTGTAAAAGAGGTCGAGATCGGCGATAGAATTTTCGTAGGGATCGAAATCCCCAGCGCCAAGCCGGAGATCGCAGCGGAGCTTAGATCGGCGGCGCAAAAGGCGCTAGGGGCGGACGCCGAAATTTTAATCAAACAGCCCAAGATCGCCGAGGAAAAGAGCAACTCTCGCAGCGGCAAAAATATCGCGCCGCAGATCAAGCATTTCGTGATGATTAGCAGCGGCAAAGGCGGCGTAGGCAAGAGCACGACGACGCTAAATTTAGCTATCAGCACGGCAAAGCTCGGCAAGAGAGTAGGGATTTTGGATGCCGATATCTACGGGCCGAATTTGCCGCGAATGCTAGGCGAGGATAAGACGCAAGCAAGCGTCGTGGGGCAGAAGCTAAAGCCGATCTTAAGCCACGGCGTGGAGATGATGAGCATGGGCGTGCTGATGGAGGAGGGCGCGAGCCTCATCTGGCGCGGCTCGATGATAATGAAAGCGATCGAGCAGCTGCTAAAAGACGTGGCGTGGAGCGATCTGGACGTGCTGTTTTTGGATATGCCTCCGGGCACGGGCGATGCGCAGCTTACGCTCGCTCAGAGCGTGCCGGTGACGGCGGGCGTGTGCGTTACGACGCCGCAGACGGTCGCGCTGGACGACAGCGCGCGCGGGCTTGATATGTTCGAAAAGCTCCACATCCCGATCGCAGGCCTTATCGAGAATATGAGCGGCTTCATCTGCCCGGATAACGGCAAGGAGTACGATATCTTCGGTCGCGGCGGCGCGCAAAAGCTGGCGCAGCGATACAATACCGAAGTAATCGGCGAGATCCCGATCGAGATCGCTATCCGCGAGGGCGGCGACAGCGGCAAGCCGGTAAGCTTCTATGCGCCAGATTCTTTAAGCGCGAAGCGCTACGAAGATGCCGCGCGCAAGCTGTGGGAGAAGATCGAGAAGATCGATCG
>NZ_CALEDC010000103.1 GCF_937949835.1 uncultured Campylobacter sp. | reverse complement strand
CTAGGCGTGTGAGCTCCACTTGCCGCGGCGCTAAGACGGCGGGCTCGATGTCGATAGATGCGGCTGCAAGTAAGAATATCTCAAATCTTGCGCCGCTCAAACACTGCGCCGATAGGAAAAATTTTAAAATTTTAGCTAGCGGCAAGATAAAATTCGCAATGCACGGTGAGCTAAAATTTATAATACGCGGCATAGTTAAATTTGCGACACGGTGCGGGCTAAAATTTGAGCCTTGCGGTACTGCTGCACGCGACTTTGCTATGCGCGATAAAATTTTAAACTCAAGCTCGCGCGAAAACTGCGTGAGCTTTAAAATTTCGCCGCCGCGCGGAGAAAAGACAAAATGAGATTTGATCTGCTCGTCGCAAATACGCTTAAAATCAGCAGAAATCAGGCTGCCGCGCTGATAAAGCAGGAAAAAATTTTGCTGCGTGGCGCCGTGCAAAACAGACCCTCTGTGCAGATCGCGCCCGAGCAGAGCGGCGAAATCAGCGCGATTGATCAAATTTACGTAAGCAGAGGTGCGCTCAAGCTTGCGGGCTTTTTGGACGAGCTAGCCGAAAACGGGCTTTTGGAAAACTGCGGCGAAAATTCGCCTAACTCGGCGGCAGAAATTTCAAAGCCGTGCAGCGGCGCGAAGAGCGCGGATAGCAAATCGACAGCGACGCAAAAGGCGAGCGAAGTAACGATGCAAATTTCAAATGTAGATTTTACGGCTACGGATAAAATTTTAGGCGCGAACGAGGCTGATAAAATTCCAAGCGCGGCTGTCGCGACAACAAAGAGCGCGAAAGCGACTACCGAGGCGATCCGTACCGCAAAAACTAGCACCGAGACGGCAGAGATTTTGCAAACCGGTGCAGGCAAACAAACGGTGGAATTTTTACAGACGAGCGCGGGCGCCGAGACGGCAGGGCATTTGCAAATGGACGTAGACGCCGAAACGGCAGAGATTTTAAATACGGCGAAAGCTTCCAAATCGGGCGGCAAGGCGAGCGCGCGCCGCAGTGAAGGCAGCGCGGATCTGGTACAAATAAAACCTTCGCAAAAAGACATTTTAAATTTAGCGGGAGTCGATATTTTGGACGTTGGCAGCAGCACGGGCGGGTTCGTGCAGATTTTATTACAGCGCGGCGCAAAGAGCGTGACCGCGCTTGACGTCGGCAGCTCGCAGCTAAGCGAAATTTTGCGGCGCGATCCTCGCGTGATCGTGCGCGAAAACACCGACATCAGGGAGTTTGAAAGCGAGAAAAAATTTGATCTCATCACCTGCGACGTGAGCTTCATCTCGCTAAATTTGATCCTAAAAAGCCTCACTAGCCTTGCAAAAAGCGCTCTCATCGTGCTATTTAAGCCGCAATTTGAGGTGGGCGCGGAGATCAAGCGAAATAAAAAAGGCGTGCTAAAAGATGAAAAAGCGGTGCGCGCCGCACGGGCGAAATTTGAGCGACTATGCGCCGAGCTGGGGCTTGTCGTGCTACAAACTAGCGCCTGCAAAATCACGGGCAAAGAGGGAAATAGGGAATTTTTCTATCTTTTAAAAAGGATGAACGATGAAATTTAAAAACTTAATTATATTGGCGTTTTGCGCGCTATTTTTGGGCTCATGCGCCAAAAGCTTAAACCCCAAAGCACCGATCGTAAAAAACTTCGACATCGCTAAATTTAGCGGCGGCTGGTATGAAATCGCTCGTATGAAGGGCGGCGGCGAGCTGCAAAACACCGCATACGAGTGCTTTATCGATAAAAACTCTACGATCAATCTTCTAAAAACCGCCAAAACAAGCTCGGGAAAAATCGAAAACGAGCAGCACGTGTTGGAGTTTGCGGGCGATAAAAGCGTAGGCCTGCTCTATCAAAAAGGTCTGATTTCCGACTCCCTCTACCGCGTGGCGCAGGTGGACGGCGACTATCGCTACGCCCTGATCTTCGGCGCCGATACGAGCGAGCTTTACATCCTCTCGCGCACCAAAACCTTGCCTGAGCCGATCCGCATCCTATATCTAAAAAAGGCAAAGCATAGCGGTTACGACACCAAAAAAATCATCAGGACGAAGCAGCAATAATGGCTAATCAAAAATCATGTAAAGACCATACAAAGGCTTCGCTGCGGAATTTTAAAGAGCAAAATTTTGTAGCGCAGAATTCCAGCTTGCAAAATTTTACGGAACGAAATTCCACAAGCAATGGGGGAAATTCATCTAAAAGTATCGAACACCCGAAGCAAGAGCTACGCGAAAACAAAACCGGCGATGCGCACCGCGCAGATGAAGCAGACACCGACACCTCTTGCAGCAATGAAACGACTTTTGGCAGTAAAACGGCTTATAACGACGCTTGCAGCAATGACGTAGACGTGCAGGCTCAAGGCACGCTTCCTGCTTGTGCGGAAGTGCTGCGTGCGCGCTTAAGCGAGCAGTTCGCACGAGGCGAGATTTTCGCAACGCTACAAGGCGCAAACCGCGATAATGTGCGCGCCGTAGCGATCGGAAATTTCGACGGCATGCATCTGGGGCATCAAAAATTATTTGAAAATTTAGGCGAGCACGGCGCAATAATCGTAATCCTAGCAGGTGGTGGCACGAAGCTAACCCCTTTTGCGTCGCGGCAGGCTTTTACGGACAAAAAGATTTTTTATTGCGATCTACGCGCTATCAAAAGCCTTAGTGGTAGCGAATTTATCGAGCTTTTGCGGCAAAATTTCATAAATTTGCAAAAAATCGTCGTCGGCGAGGACTTTAGGTTTGGACGAGACAGAGCGTGGAACGTGGAGCTTTTACGGCGCGAATTTCGCGGGCAAACCTGCGTCGTAGGAGAGTTTTGCTTAAGCGGCGGCGGCGTGCATTCAAGTAGGATCAAGGAGCTTTTATCGCGCGGCCGGTGCGAAGAGGCGGCGGAGCTTTTAGGGCGAGATTACGAGATCTGCGGACGCATAGTGCGCGGTCAGGGACGTGGGGCGCGGGAGTTTGTAGCGACGCTAAATCTTGATGCGAGCGGCTATTTTATGCCAAAGAGCGGCGTTTACGCAACCGTCACGAGCCTGCGCGGCGCAAGATATAAAAGCGTGAGCTTTTTGGGAGAGCGCCTTAGCACCGACGGGGCTTTCGCGCTTGAAACGCACATTTTAGGGGGCTTTGCGGGCTTCGAGGCCTTAAATTCCGCGCAAGATCGCGCGCCGTACTGCGGGGGGCAAGCCGCACATTTTGCGCAAAATTTAGATGAAATTTTAGCATGTAATTCAGTAGAAATTTCTACACAAAATTTTGCGGCGAGCGAGAGCTTGGACGCCGAAAATAAAAATTTAGAGGCTACGGGCAAAAACAACGGTGCGAAATTTGCCTGCGTGAAATTTATAAAGTTCCTGCGCGAAAATCAAAATTTTACCGATCTAGCGCGGCTTAAAGAGCAAATTTTAAAAGACGCTAAGGAGGCGGAGGCGGTACTACGAAGCCGCAAATTTTAATCTACGGCTTGTAAGCTTAAAGATGAAATTTGCGCGCTGTGCGCTTTAAATTTAATGCATCCGTCTGCGTTTCACATCTATGGCACATTAAATGAGCCGTCTGCGTCGTCCCGTATAAAAGTCATGTGCACGTTGTCACTGAAAATGCTTGGTACACCGCCTACATGGCTTTAACGCACCTTGAGCTTGGGCTTATGTAAGGCGAGGTAAGTGTGAGCTGCACCGAGAATCAAGGGCAATAAAAAATCTTAGTTGCGCTGCGAAGCTTTAAAATTTAGCAGGGCTAAGCCGCCAAGCAAGAGCCAAGCGGCTAAATTATGCGCCTAGCTAAACGCAAGATTTTGCCAAGCGGCTCCATTTTTGCGGCGCGTAAAATCGCAAAATGGGCGCGAAATTCTACCAATATAGCTTTGGCTATGCTTTTAGTTTAAGTTCGTAATTAAAGAATTTAAAGGAGCTGTTTTGGCAGTGCGAGATTTGGCGGCGTAAAATTTAATGCTGAGAAATTCCAAGCCCGCTAAATACGGCGCAAAATTTTAAGAATATATTCGCACGGCGCGGAA
>NZ_CALEDC010000102.1 GCF_937949835.1 uncultured Campylobacter sp. | reverse complement strand
GGGGAGGAACGCCCGATGATTGAGCGGGTCAAGCGGGCGGCCACAGAGAACAAAACAGTCCTGTTGGTGATCCTATGTCTCTTGACCATCTGTGTTGCATACGCCATTGGGCAACACTCCGCACCCGAGCAGACAGCGACGGAAAAGCCCGCTGTCATGACACAGGAGCAGACGCAAGATGCGGATGCGCTGCTTGAAATTTACGCGCCCTACGTAAAGCAAACGGCGATCAGCTTTGAATACGACGTGCCCAGCGCAGCGGAATTTGCGGGGCGAATCGAACAGACGCTGCAAAGATACCCATATCTGATCGCTTACGTGAGCGACGAGGCGGCATGCGCGGACGACGAACGGAATGAAAATTTTAAAATTTCTGCGAGCGTGGCAGGCGCAGGGAGTGAAATTTTACGTGCGAACGAGGCGCGAAATCGCGCAAGCGGTGCGATAAAACAAAATGGCGCAAATTTAATCGCCTCGGCAAAACAAAGCGGCGTAAATTTAAAACACGAACAAATCCTCGGCTACGCCTACGCTTCGGCTTTCAAAGAGCGCGCGGCATACGATTGGTCGGCGGAGAACTCGGTTTATGTATCGCAAAACGCGCGCGCTTGCGGTATCGGCAGGCTGCTCTACGAAGCGCTAGAACGCGCGCTCAGAGCTCAAAACATCGCAAACATGAACGCTTGCATCGCTTGCGGGGATGACGAATATCTAAACGACGCAAGCGTGCGATTTCACGAGCGTATGGGCTTTCGCTTCGTCGGAAGATTTCAGCGCTGCGCCTATAAATTCGGCCGCTGGTACGATATGGCGTGGATGCAAAAGCCTATCGGCGAGCATCTGCAAAATCAGCCTGCGATGAGACCTTTCGCGCGCTTTAGAGATGAAATTTGCGCGAGCACGGGCATTGCAATTTATTAATTTAAAGGAAAAACTTTGACCCATTTTATCATAGACGACGAAAATATCGACGTAGATAATATCTTCGACGTCGTAAATCTAAAAGAGGGCGACGAGCTAAATATCGTCTCCAACACCGCCAAAAAGATCGGCGCCTTGACCCTTGCGCGCCTATCGAAGATGGGCGTTAGCATAGGCGAGGTTTTTACGATCGGCAAGCAAAGAAAGGACTTCGCCGATAAGATCATCGTGTTTTTGATGGGCAAGCTCTGCGGAGCTGAGGGCAAGATCGGCATCGTCAGCAACGACAAATTTTACGACGACGTGATAGAATTCTTTAACAATCTAAACTACCGCAAAAATCCGAAATTTGAAAAGATCAGTCTAACCTCGCATGCCGCAGGAGCGGGCACAAAACAAAGCAAAACAAGCGGTGCGGCGGAGAAAAAAGCCCAAAAAGCGGAACCAAAAGCTACAAAGCAGGAGTCAAAACCTCAAAAGCAAGGGGTAAAAGCTGCAAAGCATGAGCCTAAAACCGCGAAGCAGGAGCCGAAGGCTGTACAACAGGAACAAAAAGCCGTAAATTCTAAAATAGCTAAAGCAGACCTCGCCGCGGCGGAGGCGCTGATCCCGCAGTGCGTGAGCCTGCAAGCCCTCTATGCCGCGTGCGTCGCAAAGCTCGGCAGAGCCAAGGGCTGCGAGGCCTACCGCGAGATCAAGGACGGCGCGCGAGCAAGGTACACGAGCATAACCTACGATAGCGACCTAAAAGACGGCGCCGTAAGGCGAAACGCGATCAAGCTCTACCGCGAAAGCGGCGGCGATATGGCGGAATTTCACAACAAGCTGACGAGCGAATACAAACACGCGGGGCCTGAAATTTACAAAGAATTTAAAGAAAAACTCGTCGGAAAGATGATCTAGGCATTTCGGCGCAAGGGTTTGAGGCGCAGCGATAGTATGCGTCGCGACGTAACGGCAAAGCATAGGGTCGGACGGCGTTAGATTGAGTTACAGCGTGAGGTATGATACGGCGCGGCATAAATGCGCCCGAAATGAAACTATTTGCTTGCGCGGAGTCGGTTTTATTTTACCGTATATGACGAAGCAGGGCCTAGGCACTTAGGCATAGCAGCAGAATAAAGATATATAGGATAAATTTCATTTTATCGGAATTTAATCATAATTAAAGTCGTCCAAATCGTAGCCGAAAATATGCAAGGTATTTAAGGCTAGCTCTCTAACCTCTATCCAAGATTTATTGTGATATACCAAATACTCACCTATGCCTTCTAGTAGGCTTTGATCTTTAAAGTATCTATCTATAAGCTCCATAAGTTCTCTTAGTGCATCTCTCTCGTATGGTAAGAAACAAAATTTAAATTGTTCTAATAAAGCATTTTTGCATTCGGTATATAAAAGTTCCGCCATTTCCGAAGGACTTTCGTAATGTTTAGCCGTAGGATGAACGATATATTTATCTTGATGTTCCAAAGAAGCCATTCGAGTTAAATGGAACATAAGATCGCCCTTTTTAAATATCTCTTTTCCGTCAATTTGCATTTGGGTTTCCTTTTATTGGGATGTGGGTTTCATCGGTATCATATGGTAATATTTTACCAGTATCATCAAAATATTTTTTTCTACTAAACGGAATTCTTAAAACCCATCCATTATTAGTATTTGCGGTACTTGGTAAATTTGGATTATTTTCCGGCGCATGTATTCTAATTCTTTCTATCTCTTTTCCATCTACAACTTCTACAAATTTTATTCCTTTACCGTCATTTTGGAGCATTACTTTCCAGTCTTTTGGCGCTCTTGAGAATATCTCTTCAAATGATGCGCCTGCTAGACCGGTGAAATCTCCTACATTAGTCGATGTTTCCTGTCTAGCCAGCCGTTTTAAATTTCTTAACATTTAGCGTAAGCCGTTTCTGTCTACTACAAAAATTTAATTTTGCTATATTATTTCAATTCATTAAACGAATTCGAAAACATTCTGCCTTTTTCTATTACGCGTTCTTCTTCTGATGTAAAATTAATATCCTCGGGCAGAAATTTTAAGTAATATTTTATCTGAGAAGCCGCCCTCCTCAGCTCTTTATTTATGCAATAAGCGAATCTGCTTTTATTATTATCATAAACCTTAAAATATTCATAGTAGCAAGGATCTTTCCTTTCGGCATCTTGAGAAAACCGATAATCCAATGCCCAATACATTAGACCGCCGGCGATCAAAGTTACCAGCGTCAAAAATGCCTGTTGAAAACTATTTTTCATTTTTTACTCCTTGTATATTTGGTTTAAATTTCTCCATGCCTTCGTCGGCAATGTTTGGTAGAAAAAATATAGGGCTGTAGCCATATTCCCCCTTTGTTCCATATACAACGACGGATCTCCCTGTTTTTGTATAGATTAAATTAGAAAGCTTCTGCGCATAATCTGCACTGCTACATGCAGCCAAATGGATAGCTATTACCCTCCCCTTTTTCCAGGTACTATCATTTTTTATAAATTTTTCATACAATTCTTCTGGTGTGTATGCGGCAGATCCTTGAGAGATGAGGGCGGCGGTTAAAAGAGCAAGGGTAAAGAAAGAAAGCTGCTTTATAA
>NZ_CALEDC010000101.1 GCF_937949835.1 uncultured Campylobacter sp. | reverse complement strand
TCATCTACTATATCTACGCTAGCATCTATTTCTCAAAGCACGGCGTATTGAGCCCCGAGCAAAATTTAAAGCAAAGCGATCAGTGCACGGCGTGCGGCAAAAATTTTGGCGCCGCAGCGGACGCAAGCGGCGCAGAAAGCGTAAAACAGAGCGCTAAATTTAACACCTTCGACGTCATAGTGCCTAGCGGGAATTTCGGCAACGCGCTGGGAGCGTATTTCGCAAAAAAAATGGGCGCAAAGATCGGTAAAATCAAGATCGCTTCAAACGCGAACAATATCCTGACCGAGCTTTTTACGCGCGGCATCTACGATCTGCGAAAGCGCGAGCTCATCCGCACGATCAGCCCCGCGATGGATATTTTGATTAGCTCCAACGTCGAGCGGCTGCTTAGCGATATATTCGGCGATGCGCGCACGAGCGAGCTGATGCAAAGTCTGGCGCGAGATAAATTTTATAAGCTTAGCGCGAGCGAGCTTGCAAAGCTGCGCGAGGTCTTCGAGGCGGATTTTTGCGACGATGCGCAGTGCGCTAAGTTTATCAAGCAAGAAAGTGAGCACGGCGTGCTGATCGATCCGCACACGGCGACCTGCTTCAAGCTGCTTGACGAAAGTCGCCTAAATCTAGTCATCTCGACCGCGAAGTGGATTAAATTTACGCCGTCGATGATCGGCGCGATTAAAGGCAGGGCTTGCGAGGACGAGCGAGCCGATATGATCGCGCTTTCGAAGGAATTTCGCAGCGACATTCCGCCGCAGATCTCGCGCCTTTTTAGCGCGCCGCAGGTACACTCCAGCGTCGTGGAACAAAGCGAGATCAAAAACGCCATAATGGAGTGGATCAAAAAATGATAGTAATCCCCGCGCGCCTTGCTTCGACGCGCTTTAAAAATAAAATTTTATGTGAGTTTGACGGCGTGCCGATGTTTATCAAAACGGCTCAAAATGCCGCCAAGGCAGACCGCGTGCTAATCGCCGTGGATGAGCCGCAAATTTTAAAGATCGCGCAAGATTACGGCTTTGACGCCGTCCTCACCGCGCGCGAGCATCAAAGCGGCACCGATCGCATCGCTGAAGCGGTCGCGAACGCAGCGCTTGCGGAGGATGAGATCGTCATCAATATCCAAGCCGACGAGCCCTTCTTCGAGAGCGAAAATTTGATTAAATTTAAAGATTTCGCCAACGCCATGATCGCGCAAAAGGGCGCATTTATGGCGAGCTGCTACAAATATATAAGCCCTCAGGCGGCAGAGGATCCGAATTTAGTCAAGCTAGTGCTCGATAATGCGGGCTTTGCGATCTATTTTTCGCGCTCGCTCATCCCCTACCCGCGCGCGGCATGCGAATGCTACCTCGGACACATCGGCATCTACGCATACAGCGTACAAAATTTAAAGCGGTTTTGCGCCCTGCCCGCCTCGGTGCTGGAAGATACCGAGAAGCTCGAGCAGCTTCGCGCCATAAGCGCCGGCGAGAAGATCGCGATGCTTGAAATAAAAACCGCGAGCATCGGCATCGACACGCCGGCTGATTACGAGCGCGCGCTAAAGGAATTCGGCAATGGAAATTGATCGCGCCTTTTTAAACACGAAATTTAAAGCGAGCAGGCTACGCGACATAAAATTTAACTATAACGAGCCGCGCGGCGCGGAATTTGGGATGCAGGGGCTCGCCGCTGAGTGTAAAATTCTAGCAGCGCATGGAATTTTAGCGGTGCGCGGAATTTTAAAATTTAAAGATGCGAGCGCAAGATGAACTACGATGAATACAGATCCGCAGTAGATACGCTAAATGCGTGGGCGCGGGCATATTACACCGACGATAAGCCAATCGCGAGCGACGAGGAGTATGACGAGCTTTATTCGAAAGCAGAGAAATTCGAGGAGCAAAATCCCGCGCTAGCACTGCCATACTCGCCTACACGGCGCATCGGAGGCGCGATCAGCGAGGGCTTTTCCAAACTCGCTCACGGCGCGCAGATGTGGTCGATGGAGGATATTTTCGACGACGCGGACCTTTTGGCGTGGCTAGCTCGCGGCGAAAAGAGCGGCGCGCAGTTTTACGTCGAGCCGAAATTTGACGGCGCGAGCCTAAATTTAACCTACGAAGGCGGCGTGCTGATAAGCGCGGCGACGCGCGGCGACGGGCTCATAGGCGAGGACGTGACGCAAAACGCAAGAGCGATCAAATCGGTGCCGCTTCAGATCCCCTACGCGCAAAGGATCGAGATCCGCGGCGAGACGCTGATCGCAAAGAGCGATTTTGACGCGCTAAACGACGAGCGCGCCGCAAACGGCGAGAGCCTGTTTTCAAACCCGCGCAACGCCGCCGCAGGCAGCCTAAGGCAGCTAGATAGCGCGATCGTAGCGAAGCGGAAGCTAAAATTTATCCCGTGGGGGGTGGGCGAGCATTCGCTAAGCTTTGCGCTGCACTCGCAGATAATGGAGTTTGTGCGCAGTCTCGGCTTTTTGCGCGACGAGTTTTGCCGCATCTGCAAGAGCGCGAGCGAGATCAGGAGTGCGTACGAGGCGCTGCATAGCATGCGTGCGAGCAAAGACCTGATGCTAGACGGCATGGTAATCCGAGTAAATGAGCTTTCAAAGTGCGCACAGATGGGCTATACGGTGAAATTTCCGCGCTTTATGGTCGCGTATAAATTCCCCGCGGTCGAAAAGGTAACGCGGCTGCGCGAGATCAATCTGCAGGTCGGCCGCACCGGCGCGGTAACCCCCGTAGCCGTCGTAGATAGCGTAAATATCGACGGCGCGAACGTTTCAAACGCGACGCTTCATAATTTCGACGAGATCGCGCGACTTGGGCTGATGAAAAACGATTTCGTGGGCATCATCCGCAGCGGCGACGTGATCCCGAAGATCACGAGCGTTTACAAACAGCGCAGAGACGGCACGCAGAGCGAAATTTCGCGCCCGGGTCGCTGCCCGGTTTGCGGCGAGAAATTGCTTGACGAAGGCGCGCTCATAAAGTGCCAAAACCTCGATTGCAAGGCGCGTGTGATAGGCTCGCTGATCTATTTCTGCTCCAAAAAATGCATGAATATCGAAGGGCTAAGCGACGCGACGATTACGCAGCTTTTTGAAAGCGGCAAAATTTCAAAGATCGGCGATATTTACGCCCTCGGCGCGCAGGATTTGGCGGATCTTGAGGGCTTTGCGGATAAAAAAATTTCAAATCTTTTGGGCGCGATAAACGCGAGCAAAAACGCGCCGCTTGAGCGCTTCATCGCTTCTTTGGGGATCGAGCACATCGGCGAGGTGGCCGCGCGCAAGATCGCCGCGGCATTCGGGCAGGATTGGCTGAATGCGAGCGAGGATGAAATTCTGCGGCTGGAGGGCTTTGGAGAGGCGATGGCAAGGAGCCTAGCGGAGTTTTGCAAGATAAATCGCGAAAAAATTCTAAATCTAAGCGAAATCATCACGCCTCGCGCGCCCCAGATGCAGACCGCCAAAAGCGCCTTCACGGACCGCAGCGTCGTCATCACCGGCACTCTCAGCCGTCCGCGCGACGAGTTTAAGGCTAGGCTTTTGGCGATGGGCGCGAAGGTGCAGGGCTCGGTATCTGCCAAGACTGACTTCGTGCTCGCAGGCGCAGAAGCGGGCTCCAAGCTACAAAAAGCTCGCTCGCTTGGCGTGCGGGTGATCGACGAGAGCGAGTTTGAAGCGATTGCGAGCCTGGCGACGCCCGGCGTAAATTCACCTGGCAAAAGCGAGCCCGAAGCGCTTGCGGAGGGCGGCGAGTGAAGGTTTTTTGCTTGGCGCCAAACCCGCACGCAAACGGCGCGGGGTTAAATTTCAAAAGCAACCTTCATCCTGCGGCGCTTATATCTTTTACAAGGCGCGAGAATTTTAAAAATTTTGTAGCGCACGAGCAAGCGGCAAGAGCAAAAGCGATAAATCGAGCGGTCGATGTAAGATCGCTGGGCTTCAAGGCATGTGCAAAAGCGGCAAACCGA
>NZ_CALEDC010000100.1 GCF_937949835.1 uncultured Campylobacter sp. | reverse complement strand
TTAGTACAACCCATCAAAAAATAATGTAAGCAGTTGGCTATATAATTTTGAAATTCTAATCTAGAAACTTTATATCTTACCTATAAAAATTTTTAAATTTTACTCTTGCGGTTAATCATAAATTTTATATGAAGTCTTTAAATTCAATCTAAAACCTCTCTCGCGTATTTCATCCCCAAATCATACGCCTTTTCATTTAGCGCACGGGTCTTTTCGGGCACAGAGCGGAGCATTTGCTCTTTTACTAGCCCTGAGTCCATACAGCGGCTAAGCTCTACTGCGATCGCTAGGGCCACGACACTTTGGGTGATGACATTTCCAACTTCGTATTTTGCGATGGTAATGATTGGAATTTCATAAATTTTAAAGCTTGCCCTATCCTCATCGCTCGGCGTTACTAAATTCGGCTCGATTACGATCACGCCGCCTTTTTTCACGCCGCTTTTGAAAGCATCGTAGCTGCTCTGCGCTGTTGCGAGCATAAAATCGATCTCGCCCTCGCTCGCGTAAGGATATAGAATTTCTTCATCACTTAAGATAATATCCACTTTCGTAGGCCCACCACGTACCTGAGAGGTATACGTAGATGCCTTGATTCCATAGCCGCCGTGTGCGATCTTTGCCGCAGCTAGAATTTCACCTGCTAAAATCACGCCTTGACCGCCCACTCCCACAAATCTTAACTGATTCATCTTAGTCCTTCAAAATTTATCGCTTCGCCGCTTTGTGCCGCGTCTATCACTTTTTGATACGCCTTTGTGTATTCGGTGCGCTCATTATCTTCGTGCAAAACTCCAAGCGGAAATAGCCCCGCTCGCTCATCCTCGCTAAGAGCGTCAAATTTTGCTTTAGAAATCGTGCGCGAATCAAGCCACTTTAGCATTTGTACCGCCTCGCTCATTTTATTTTTACGACCCAAATTTACGTGGCAGTTACTAAAAATATCAAAAAAACTATAACCCTCGTGCTCAAAGCCCTTAGCCAAAAGTCGCTCGATTTTTTCGGGATTTGTCACGCTCTCGCGTCCAACAAAAGTTGCCCCAGCGGCAATCGCAAGCTTTGCCGCATCAAAGCTGGGATCGACATTGCCGTATTGCGCCGTAACCGTCCAAAACCCGCGCGGCGTCGTAGGGCTCGTCTGCGAGTTTGTAAGCCCGTAGATGAAATTGTTTACTAAGATATGATTTAGATCGATATTGCGGCGGCATCCATGGATCGTGTGATTGCCCCCTATCGCAAGCCCATCGCCATCGCCAGTGACTACTATTACGTGTTTGCCTGGATTTGCAAGCTTGATACCCGTAGCATAAGCTATCGCGCGTCCGTGCGTCGTATGGACGGTATTGCAGTCTATGTAACTCGACATCCTGCCGCTACAGCCGATACCGCTTACCACGCACACATCGTCCATACTCCAGCCTATGCGGTCAATCGCGCGGATGATCGCTTTTAAGATCACTCCGTCGCCGCAGCCCCAGCACCAAAGCGTAGGCATCTTGTCCGTTCTTAGATATTTATCGTAATCAAACGCCATTTAAAGCTCCTTTACTTTCTCGATAATCTCGCTAGGGCTGATCGGTCTGCCGTTTGCCTTAAGAAGCGTCTTAAAATCATCCCTCAAGCAAGCACGCTGCACCTCTAGCAGATACTGCCCTAAATTTAGCTCGGCGATCAAAATTTTATTAAATCTCTCCCCTAGCTCCCTTAGCTTGCGCGCTGGGCTTGGCCACAGCGTGATCGGGCGGAAAAGCCCCACACGCACGCCTTGCCCTCGTAGCTTTAAAATCGCGTCTTTTGCTGCTAAGCTAACGCTGCCATAGGCGATGATGCAAGCATCAGCGTCATCTAGCATAAATTCCTCGTATTGCACGATCTCATCTTCATGCGCCGAAATTTTATTAAAAAGCCTTTTTATAGAGTGATCCACGATCTGCTCGTTTTCGGTCGGAAAGCCCTTCGCGCCGTGATGCAGCCCCGTTATGTGATAGTGATATCCCCTAAAAAAGGGATTTAGCACCGCAGGCTTATCGGGCGCAGCATCGTAAGGCTCATAATCTTTCGGACTGCCTTTAAATTCCGCCCTACGCTCGATTTTTAGATCCGAAATTTCAGGCAGCACCGCCTTAGCCTGCATATGCCCAAGCGTCTCATCAAGTAGCAAAAATACCGGCGTCATAAACCGCTCGGCTAGATTGAAGGCGCGCACGGTCTGCGTGTAAGCCTCCTTTAGCGAGCCCGGACACAGCGCGATGCTTTGAAAATCGCCGTGAGTGGGGTTGCGAGCTTGCAAAATATCGCCCTGCGCCACTCGCGTAGGAAGCCCTGTACTAGGACCTCCACGCATAACATTTACGATTAAAAGCGGAATTTCAGCGATAAAGCCAAGCCCAATCTGCTCTGATTTTAGCGAAATTCCAGGACCGGAGCTTGCCGTCATCGCCTTTGCACCGCTCATCGACGCGCCCAAAGCTACCGAAATGCCCGAAATTTCATCTTCCATCTGGATAAATTTGCCTCCGACCTTAGGTAGCAAGCGACTCATCTCGTGCGCGATCTCGCTGCTCGGCGTGATCGGGTAGCCGCCGAAAAAATTACAGCCGCAATCAATCGCCGCACGCGCAATTAAGGCGTTGCCTGTGGAAATTACCTCTCTCATTATGCGTCCTTGGGTTTCATAAAATTATTATTTTTGATTTTTTCTGCCATCTCTCTAGCCTGCGAGCTTAGACGAGCGAATTTAAAGCCTTTGGGCGCAACGAAAATCGCAAAATCAGGGCAGTGCAACTCGCACTCCCTACAGCCGATACAGGCGCCCTCATCCACCACGTCGATCATCATGCCCTGCACGGCGCCCTCGTCCTGTCTCATCGCGATCGCGCCGCTAGGACAGACGCTTACGCAGATGTTGCACGCCTTACAGCGGCTCTCATCCGTCCAGACGGCGCGCTGGCTCTCATTTTCGCTCATATTTTCTCCTTAATTTATCAAAATCCGCACTAAATCCCGCTTTGCGATTTAAAATTTGAAATTTTGCGGCGCAAGCCTGCTTTGATCGCATTAAAGTCCTCTCGTTTTTAAATTTTGCAGAGTTTAAATTTTAAAATTTTGTGGCGTTTAAAAATTTTACGTCACGCAAAATTCTGCGCCAAAGTAAAATTTTAATCTATGAAATTTCACAGCGGGCAAAATTGCGCAAATTTTAAAATTCCGCAGCGAATAAAATTTTACGCTGTAAAATTCTGCGAGCTTAAATTTCTTGCCAAAGTGAAATTTAATGCCGCAAAATTCTATCGCAAGAATTATGCGCTTTAAAATTTTAGCTCTGTAAATTCCGCGTCGCGCCGAATTCGCTCTATACCCGCTAAAACTTCAGCCCCGCTACGCTTGCTCGTATCCGTTCGAGCTGCTCATAAAACTCACCCGAGTAAGCGAAATTCCTCTCTATCGCGCCCATTTTGCCGACGCTTACGAAGCGCCCCAAAGGCACTCCCGATCTATCCGCGACGCAGCAGGCGAGCGTGCCGCAGGTATCAAAAAGGATGTATTTTATGATCTTTACGATCCCAGCAGCGGGCGCCAAATACGCCGACGTGCCCAGTAGCTCGCCGATCTGCGCGCCGGCGCGTTTGGTATTTTGCACCGCGCGCTCAAAAATTTCATCCGAAATTTCAAATCCCAACTCGTTTTTAAGCGCGATCATCTCTTCGCTATGCGGGCCCACGATCGCGCTTCTCATCGATGAAATTTCCTTGCCGCTCGCTCGCGCGAGTTCAAATTTAAGCCGCGCGCCGTCTAGCTCGCCCGCCATGCCGATGACGCGCTCTTTTGCAAACCCGCTAGCCTGCAGCGCCGCATAAACCATCATATCAAGCGGATTGGTAACGACGATGATGATGGAGCTAGGCGCGTATTTTGCGGCATCTCGCGCGCATTGCGCGACGATGGCGGCGTTGCTGCCAAACAGCTCCTCCCTACTCTGCCCCGCCTTTCTTGCGCGCCCCGCCGTGATCACGACAACGCCTGCGTCCGCTATGTCGCTAGGCTCCGTGCTGCCGCTTATGCGCAGGTCGCGCTCATAAACCGCCGCCGTATGGGCAAGATCGAGTGCCTTGCCGCGCGCAATCTGCTCTACCGCATCCACAAGCGCGATGCTGTCTATCTTTTGGCTCAAAGAATCGCTTACGATAAGATCGTTTGCTACCGCCGCACCGATGTTTCCCGCGCCGAATATCGCTATTTTCATTGTTATCTCCCAAATATCGGCCCGCATTTTTATAACTGCGGGGGTTAAATTTTAAAATTTAAAGACGAAATTTCGTTTTTAAAATTTAAGCCGAAGCGACCTTAAATTTTACCTCTGCGCCTTTACGTTGCGCTCGTGCTCGGCTTGCGTGCGCGCAAAATCGTGAAGCCCCGTTTTTTTATTTCGCATAAAATACAGATACTCGCTCTTTGCGGGCGCGAAAACGGCGCGTATCGCATCGCGAGAGACCACGCACACGGGCTCTTTGGGAAGTCCGTCGTTGAGGTAGGTGTTGTAGTGGCTGGTGTCGGTGCGGATGCGCTGCGGAGTGATCTTGACGTGCGAAAACTCGCCGTAATTCAGCGTCCCGTCCATCTGAAGGCGCATATTTTTGGATAAGCGGTTGTCGATGACGGAGGCTACGAGGGGCATCTCATCTGCGTTTGCGGCCTCTTTTTGAATGACCGAAGCCTTGATCAGCACCTGCTTCCACGCCGTGGCGTTATAGTCGCCGCTAAGCTCGCGCGACAATCCTTCGTGGAATTTTTGCGCGCTTGAGACGAGGTGGTCGATGATATTTTTTTCGCTTTCGTTTTTGCCTATTTTATAGGTTTCGGGGACCAAAAAGCCCTCGTAAAACGGCGCCGTGGCGTTGTATTCGCGCTCAAGCTCGCTAAAGCTTAGCCCGCGATCTTTCGCCAGCTGTTTTAAAAACACGATCGTAGTCTCGCCCGGGATCAGCTTAATCTCGTTCATCACGGGCTTTGCGACGCTTAGCTCATACAAAAATTGGTATTTGGGCAAATTTTCGCCGCTAAGCTCCAGCTCGCCGGTTTTTGCGCCGCCGTAAAAAGAAAGCAGCCTCGCGTCAAATTTACTAAATTTTGGATAGCTCTTTGAGAGTTGCGATAAAATTTTCGTTGAACTACCTTGTCCTATCTGCACGGTTTTCGCGTTGCCGACGCGCTCGTGTAGATCAAAGCCCACAGCCAAAAGAACGATAGCCGCAAGCTCGATACAAATGCACGCCGCTTTGATGAGCTTTATAAAGAATTTCATGCATTCCTTTCAAAATTTAGCTGAAATTATAGGCAAATAAGCCAAAATTTTGAATAAATTTCATATTATAAGCGCAGTTTTTCGGCACGCCCGATTTGGTTTTGGGGCGGAGTTTTTTGATGAGGCGATGATGTTTAGAACTTTGGCTAGATTTTTTTTGTGCATAACCATACTTTTTATAGTCTGCGCGGTAGGCTTAAAGCACGGTATTGCGATTTCGCAGCTGGACGTGGGCTTTGCAAAGCTTGAGGGGTTTTATCTCAAACTAAATAAAAGTCTCGTGCTGCGTATCAAAAATCTTGAAATTACGCAAAATAATACACAAAATTTAGAGCAAAATTCCACCGATCTGCGCACGCAAAGCGAGAAAATTTTGGAATTTAGCAAAAAAATCTCGCTCATCAACTCCTTTTTTGAAGAGATCGACGTGCAAAATTTAAAGATCAAAGGCGAAAGCTTAAAGCTAAAATACAAAAGCGACGTTTTTTACGTAGATACGCGGTTTTTTAGGCTAAGCTCAAAGATCACGCCGGGCGCAGACGGACTGAGCTTCGATCCGATCGAGCTTAAGCTAAATGATTTTAATCTCACTCTGCACGGCACGGCGCGAGCAAATTTCAAAGCCGATACGTATGATTTTAACGGCACCTTCGCTTCGCACGAGATCGCGGGCGAGCTTGATGTGCGCAATATCGGCTCGGAGCTAAATATCGAGATAAACCGCGCCTCGGCCTTGAGTCTGAAAAATTTTATGAATGAGCTGGGCGCGCTAACGGGGCTCAATCCGCTTGCGAACGAGTGGATCTACGGCAAGGCGGTCGCGCAAAACTACTATATCGAAAATCTGCATGCCAAAGTCGATCTAAAAGATCCGCGCCCGATCGCCGAAAACGTCAGCGCTACGGCCTACGCGCAGGATCTTACGATAAAATTTCAGCCGCAAATCGAAGCCGTAACGGTAAAAGACGCAAACATCACGCTCAAAAACGATTATCTAATCTTCACGCTGAACGAGCCTAAATTTAAAGGCAAAAGCCTGGAGGGAAGCGGCGTGCGTATCGGCGGGCTTTTTGAAGAGAAGCCGATCGTATATCTGGATCTGCGAACCAAGGAGAGTTTGGGCAAAGACCTTGTGGATATTTGGCAAAGCTACGGCATAAACGAGCCCGTATATCCGCTAGGCGGCGGGATCGATGCGCGCGTGCTGATAGATGTGGATGTCGAAAAGGAAAGCGCCAAGGTGGACGCAAACGTGACGCTAAAAGATGCCGATCTGATGATCTCTAAAGCGAAATTTCACTCCAAGGCCGCGCGGGTGCATATCGCAGAAAAAAAGATCGACATCAAAGACGCGAATCTACAAAATGAAATTTTTAACGCCACGGCAAGCGGCAGTATCGATATCGCCACGCGCAAAGCTAAATTTAACGGCGTTATTCATAGCTTCAATCTCTCCCCGAACGGCAAAGAAATTTTAAAATTTGGCGACGCGCGAGATAATATGAGCCTTGATTTTAGCGGCAAAGCGCCGGTGCTGAGCTCGCAATTTTTAGGCGCAAAGATGAGCTTTGGAGATAAGATCGAGATTAGCTCGCCCGATATTAGCGGAATTCTGCCCTTTTCTAAGACGCTTAAAAACGCGGGCATTAGCGGCGGAGATCTTAAAATTTTGACTAACGATTTTACAAATTTGGATATCAGCAGCAACAATCTCATCTTTGATTTCGGCCTGCTGAACAAGGACGGAAGCCATTATAAAAACGACTCTTTCGTGCTTCGGGTGCGCGGGGGCGATCTGGACGGCTCTAGCGGAAGCGGTAAAATTTCTCTTAAAATAAACAAAGGCGGCAACTTCGTCTCGCTAAAAGACGTGGACGTCGCGATCAATACGAGCGTGCAAACCAGCGAGTTTAATAGCGGCACGAAGGAGCGCTCGCCGATAAATTTCAGCGGACAAAACTCTGCAATCGTGCTATCCGATCTTAATAAGACGCTGAAATTTACGCACTTTAACGGCGTGCTGGACGGCAAAAATATGAATTTAAACGCAAGCTTTAAACGCGGCGACGTGAAGTTGATCTTTAAAAAGAGCTTGCTTCAAATTTTTGCGCAAAACATCAGCGGCGAGGCGCTCAATCAATTCCTAGGCTCGCAGAGCTTCGACGGAGGGGTATTTACGCTGAAAGCAAGCGGCATCGATCCGCGCAACTACCGCGGCGAGATCAACGTGCAAAACACCTATCTGAAGGACTACATCATCTATCAAAGACTTCTTAGCTTTATAAACTCGGTGCCGTCGCTGCTTACGTTTAAGACGCCCGATTTCAACGATCGCGGCTTTAGCGTGCAGAAGGGTAAAATTTACTTTCGCCGCAGCGGCGATAAAATTTACATAAACGCGATGAACTTTACCGGCAGTAGCGCCGACATCGCGGGCAACGGCGAAGTGGATATGAAAAGCGGCGCGCTAAATATCGATCTGGAGCTTAAATATCTCAAAGACGCAAGCTCGATAATCTCAAAAATCCCGCTGCTAAATCATATCATCTTGGGCGAAAACAATACGATCTCCACGATCATCGAGATTCGCGGTACGATGAAAAAGCCCACCTACTCGACCGGCGTTGCGACCGACGTGCTAAAAACGCCGTATAATCTCATCAAAAACACGCTGATGCTGCCCTTTGTGATCTTCGGCGACAGCGAGGAGAGCAAATGAAATTCCCGCTCGATTATAAGGATAGTTTTGAAAAATCGCTGCTGTTTTGGCTCGTAAAATTCGTGCGCTACAAGCTAAGCGCGCTATCGAATAAGGAGCTGAAAAACGACGCGCTGTTTCGCCGCGCGAGCCTGGCGCTAAATCACGAGGTCGCGAATATCAATGAACTCGAGCGGCTCGCAAAAGACGCTCGAAACGCGGGCCTTACCGGCATCAATACCTATTTTAATCCGCTTAAAAAATTTTACGAAGCGATCATGCAGTACGGCCTTGAGAGCATGAAAAATATCGATGAGGAGCTTTTGAGCGAAATTTTAGCCTCGATTACGGGCGGGCTGAGCGATGCGAGTAAAAAAAACTATCGAATCGCGCTGATAAATTTTTTCGGCTTCATCGACCGCCAAAACGAACAGGACGGCACCTCGCACAACTTCGGCATCGAGCTTAAGCACTGGGGCGGCGTTAGCGGCAGCCGCGGCACGAAGCTTCCTGAGTTTATGAGCGAGGAGGAGCTGAAGCGGTTTTTGGATGCGATAAATCTAAGCGAGTTTCGCTCCTTTGCGCATCGCAACCGCCTGATCGTAAAAATCATCGTCTACACGGGCATCCGCGTGGGCGAAGCGATAAATTTAAAGCGTAAAGATATCGCACCGGAGGGGGATCTTTTCATCATCCGAATCCGCGGCAAGGGCAATAAATACCGCATCGTGATGATAAAGCGCCACCTAATCGAGGAGCATCTAAACGCGCTGGAGACGAACTTTGCCAACAAAGAGGGCTATCTTTTCGTCACCAAAAACGGCGCGCCACTTACTCAGGCATACGTCAGTGGCATCGTGGAGAAAATTTTAATGAGCGCGGGCATACGCAAGGAAAAAAACGGCGCTCACATGCTGCGCCACACCTTCGCAACGATGCTTTACAAAAAGCAAAAGGACCTCGTGCTCGTCCAGGAAGCCCTCGGCCACGCGAGCCTAAATACTTCGCGCATCTACACCCACTTCGATAGCGACAAACTGCGCCTTGCGGCGAAGGTCGCAGAGGAATTCGAAGAGTAAAATTTTAAAATTTGCAGCGGCGCGAGGCTTACTTGAGCGAGATTTTTTAAATTTCGTTTTGAGGCGGCTTTAAAATCGTTTTTATGGAATATTTACAAGAATTTTGGAATTTTATTTTGAAAAATTTTAAAATTTGTTTTTCATACTCGAATAACAAAACACAAAAATTCTACCCTACGAGCTTTAGAATTTAACTCGGCAAAATTTTAAATTAACGCGCGAGCCTTAGATCTTGATTGCAAAAAATCTAAAATTTTATTCTTTTGGAGTATAGAATAATTTACTTTTTAGATTTTCTCATGCGATTTTGCCTAAAATTTCAGATAAATTTAGTGCAAAATTTCATTTAAATTTTTACGATAGGAATTTTATCCGAGGATTTTATAAGCAAAAGATAAACGGCATATTAAGAGATAGTAGATATAAAATTTATCTGCAAATTTCACAAGGATAGAATTTCTGATTTAAAATTTAAACCCTCAAAATTTTATAGTTTGATTTACTTCCAAATTCTCATCGCACCGTATTCGCCTTAAAATTAAAGACACAAAAGATTCTGCCACCAAAGTTTGCTGCGAAATTTACCGATGCGAAGCTTGCTTCGTAAACAGCGCAGGAATCATATAGGAATTTATACTAAAAATTTAAAGATACAAAATCCATCGGCA
>NZ_CALEDC010000099.1 GCF_937949835.1 uncultured Campylobacter sp. | reverse complement strand
TTTACGGCACAACGATCGGCGGACGGCTTCTAATATTGCGTGCCGAGAGTTTGCAAATACAGCGCCAGGCTTACAAAAACAGCGCGCCGCTGGGTTCGATATATCCCGCGCTGCGAAGCGGTTGGATTTTAAAATTTAATTTGAAGTGCGTCATGCGAAGCTTGCCGCACGCTTCGTAAATTTAAAGCGCTGCGCAAAATTTAACGCATTGCGTAAAATTTTAAATTTTTACCGCGGCGCAGATCACGCGCCGTTTCGGCTTAGGCGTCTATTTTAAACCGGCTAAGCTCGGCGGTAAAATTTCTACTTCGCCGCCTTGAAGCTCAAGAATTCCTCGTAGCGGCGATCGATGATCTCTTTGATCTCGGCGTAATTTTGCGGCGAGTTTTCTATGTAAAAATAGGCGTTGTCGAAGTTTTTATCGCCGAATTTGCGCGCGACGAAATCGTCGTAATCTTGCAAATACCAGCCGTGCGTTTTGGCAAATTTCGTGCGGTCCGTGGTGTAGTAGGCATTTGCAAAGGCCTTGCCAGCGGTGTTTAGCTCGTCGCTGCCTAGCACGCCGTCCATGGCGCCAAAGAAATACCCGCGATAATCAAAGCTATCGTCCATCCGCGCTATATCGTCCGCGAAATCCGCCGCGAAGTCCTTGGAATAGAGCTTGCGCTCCATGCACCAGCGGAAGAAAAACGCGATGTGCGTCGCGCCGTTTTCATGCGGAATGTCAGTCGGCGCATTTTTCGCGCCCCAGTGCCATTTTGCCTTGTCGTAGGTTACGTAAGCCATTTTGCTCTCCTTTTTTGGACTTTAAGTTGCATAAATTTTAGAAATTAAAAGCAAACGACGCTTGGTAAAGCTCTAAATTTTATCAGATGCAATCTACGCCGTGAAATTTAAAATTTTATATCAGATCGCTCATTCCCTCATAATCGCATTCGCTTCATAAAATTTTGCCGCGGCTAAATTACGTTTAAATTCTATCGCGCCTCGTAGAATTTCACGCACCTCGTCCTATGTCCTTTAGTCGCTGCTTTGCCGCAGCCGTCACGTCCTCTTCGTAATCATACCACGCAAACATCGCGCCGTGCTGCACCGAGCCGCCCAGCAGATCGCCCCCTTGGCGGTTTTTCAGATCGATATTTGCGACCTTAAATCCATCCAGCGTCGCTGCGAACTCGCGCAGGCGCTGCGGCGGGGATTTGAGCTTGGTGTAGAGGTAGCAGTGCCCCGCCTGGCCCTTGCGTCCGACGCGCCCGCGTAGCTGATGAAGCGACGCAAGCCCCATCCGCTCGGCGCCCACGATTAAAATGACGCTAAGCCGCGGCAGCGAGATGCCCACTTCGACGATCGTCGTGGTTATCAGCAGTCGCCCCTCGTCGCGGAAGCGGCGCAGGATCTCCTCCTTGTCCTTGTCGCTGCCGTGGGTAATCATCACGTCCGCAAACTGAGCCTTCCAAAACGGCGCCGCCTCCTCAAGGCTTTGATAGACCGAGCTTTCGCTTTGCTGCACTAGCGGATAGACGATGATCGCTTGATTGCCCGCGGCGAGCTCGCGGCGCAGATCCTGCATAAAGCCCGCAAATCCGTCGTTTTGTAGAATTTTGGTTTTGATCTGCTTTTCAAACGGCAGCTGTTTTAAAAAGCTAAAGCTCACGAGTTCGGACTGGATCATGCTCAGCGTGCGCGGTATCGGCGTGGCGCTAAACTGAATGAAATGCGCGCGAAACTCGCCGTTTTCGGTAAGGCGTGCGATCTTTTCGCGCTGGTTGGAGCCGAAGCGGTGCTGCTCATCGACCATTATGAGATTTGACGGCGCGAGCTCATGGTAGAGCAGGGCGTGAGTGCCGATGACAAGGTGCGCGTCTGCGAAATTCGGCTCGCGATCGCCGCTTTTTACGAGCAGGACTTTGATCTGCGGCGGCAGCAGACGGCGCGCCTCGGCGTAAATCTGCTCGGCCAAGATGCTTGTAGGCGCCATCAGATAGCTGATGCGCGGGTAGTTCATCGCCGCGCTCGCGAGGATCACGAGCGTTTTGCCGCTGCCTACGTCGCCCATGACGACGCGGCGGCGCGCCAGAGGGCTTTGCAGATCGCTAGCGATGTCCTTTATCGCGCTTAGCTGATCGCGCGTAGGCTCGAAAGGAAGCGAGGCAAGCCAGTCAGAGATGTCGCGCAGCGGGTAAATTTGCGCCGGGAAACTCGTTTTTTTTGCACTTAGCTTTTGCAGGTAGTTTAGAATTTCGACAAATTTCAGCGTGCGTAAAATCGCAGTACCGCTCATCTGTGTGACGGCTGCGCTCCTGACGGCCTCTGCGGCATGGACAGTTTCGGCATCGCTTGCATTTTGAGCGATCATAGGCTCTGCGGTTGCGGTCTGGGCAGCTATTACCGTCTGAAAATTTTCGGTTTGATTGCATACAGGCTG
>NZ_CALEDC010000098.1 GCF_937949835.1 uncultured Campylobacter sp. | reverse complement strand
GCCTATGCAGCCGCGCGGAATTTGGGTAGCGGATCGAAGCTCTAAATTTAGATAATTTACAGAGCCTTTGCGATCAGCTCGTTTACGTTTTTGATAAACTCGCTCGGATTTTCAAGCTCTTGCCCCTCGCTAAGGCGCGCCAGATCGTAGATTATCTCGGCTACTTGCGGCAGCATCAGCTTATCGGCCTGCAGCTTTTTGATGATCTCGTGATCTGCGTTGATCTCCAAAATCGGCTTTATTGGTGGCAGATTGCGGCCTCCCATCTGCTTAAGCAGGTGCTGCGTCGCAAAATCGGGATCGTTCTCGTCAAAAACAAGGCAGGAAAGCGAGCCGCTTAGACGCGATGAAATTTTAACGTCCTTGATGCGTTCGCCTAAAATTTCTTTGATCTTTGCGGCAATCTCTTTGGCTTGCGGCGTCGCGGCATCGTCGCTCGAAGCCTCCTGCTTGATCGAAGTCGCATTTTTAACCGGCGTCTTATCAAACTCAAAAACGCCCGGCATCACGATCGTATCGATCTCATCGTCGCAGAGCAGCACCTCCGTGCCCTCGGCGTTAAATTTCTCGATCAGAGGCGAGCTTTTAAGCATCGCGGCGCTGTTCCCCGCGATATAATAGATCTCTTTTTGCTCCGCGCCCATTTTTTCCTTATACTCGCTAAGCGTGATGAGACCGTCTCGCAGATTTGATTTGAAAAGACAAAGCTTTAAAATTTCCTCTTTGTTTGCGCCGAAGCCGTAAAGCCCCTCTTTCAAAACCTTGCCGAATAATTCGTAAAATTTTATGTATTTTTCGCGATCGCTTTGCAAAAGCTTCTGCAGCTCGGATAGAATTTTTTTCACGCTCTGTTCGCGGACATAGGCTAGAATTCGATTTTCTTGTAAAATTTCGCGGCTTACGTTTAGCGGCAGATCCTCGACGTCCATTATGCCGCGCACGAAGCGCAGGTAGCTAGGCAGCAGCTCTTTGGCGTCGTCGGTGATGAAAACGCGCTTGACGTAGAGCTTCACGCCGCTTTGATAATCGACGCGGTATAGATCGAAAGGCTCGCTGCTAGGCACATAAAAAAGCGTCGTGTATTCGTGCGTGCCCTCGGCCTTGGTGTGGATGTAAAACAGCGGATCGCCGCTGTCGTGGCTGATCTGCTTGTAAAATTCATTGTAATCGCTCGGTTTTAGGCTGCTTTTCGGCAGCTGCCAAAGCGCGCTCGCGCGGTTGATCTGGACGTTTTTAACCTCGCTATGTCCCTGCTCGCCCTCTTTTTGCGCGGGAACGTATTCTTCTTTATCCATAAAGATCGGATATGGGATGTGGTTGGAGTATTTTTTGATAATGCCCTCGAGCCTGTAGCCGTCCAAAAACTCCTCATCTTTCATATGCAGGATTATCGTCGTGCCGAAGTCCTCTTTCTCCGCCTTTTCGACCATGTAGTTGCTCGCGTCGCTGCTCCATTTAAAGGCGTCCTGCGAGAGCGGCTTGCGGCTGATAACATCGATACGATCCGCGACCATAAACGCCGAATAAAACCCGACGCCGAACTGTCCGATGAGGTTGCTGTCCTTCGCCGCATCGCCGCTAAGGCTCGCCATAAAGCCCTTCGTGCCGCTGCGCGCGATAGTGCCTAGATTGCTCTCGAGCTCGGCCTCGTCCATACCGATGCCATTATCGCCGATGCTTAGCGTTTTGGCCTCTTTGTCGATCTTGATATCGATGCGCGGCACATACGAAAGCGCCTTGTAATCGTCGTTTGTAAGGCTTAGATAGTTTAATTTATCCAGCGCGTCGCTTGCGTTTGAGATAAGCTCGCGCAGGAAAATCTCCTTGTTCGAATAAAGCGAATGGATCATCAAATTTAGCAGATCATTCACTTCGGTCTTAAATTTTTTCTTTGCCATTATGCGGTCCTTTTTGAAAATTTTAGCAGATTATATCATGGAGTGCTAATCTTGTCAAGAGTAGAATAAATAAACTTGATATGCATCCTATCAAGTTTTGTAAATTTATGCGTGTCCGAAGTATATAAAATTTAAACCTAGCTGCAGATGATACCAGCGATAACCAATCCGAATTTGACGGCGCATTTACACCAAATTTGCGGATTTTTCTTGGTCATATTTTTTTTGAAAAATTCAAAACAAGATGATATAATCCCCCCGATATTAATGCGATTTTGATGATAAAACCCGGTGTTTAACCAATTAATAAAAATTTATCGAGCAGAAAGGATTTCATTTGAATAATGAAGAAATCATACAACGCATAAATGAGCTGAGAGAAAAACGGGGCAAAAATTTAAAAAGCTCAAACGAAAATATCTGCGAGACGGACGCTAATGTAGATCTGAATGCGGACGCCGCCGTAAATTTGACTGAAAAATCAGGCATAGGTTCGGC
>NZ_CALEDC010000097.1 GCF_937949835.1 uncultured Campylobacter sp. | reverse complement strand
TTTTAAAATTTTAACGAAGCCCGATTCAAAACTCCGACGAAGCTGAATTATGAAATTTTATCTCGCAAAATTTAGCGTTAAATTCTACCGCCGCACAGAATTTTATTCAAACTCAGAACTTCTCTGGCGAGCAAAATTTCACTTCAATTCAAAATTCCGTATCTGTGCAAAATTCTGCCGCCATGAAGACCACTATAAATTTTGCTGCCGCACCGGATTCGGTGCGTAAACAAAATTCCACCATCGCGCAAAATTTGATCCAAGAGCCGGATTTTGCCGATGGAGAGAATTCCGTTTCGATTCAAAATCTTACTTCAGCGCAAAACTCCATCTCAATTCAAAATTTCGACGCTACCGCGCAAAACCCCATTTCGCAGTCGCTATCTCCACTTCAAATAGGTAAAATTCCAAACCTCACCCTCGCGCAGGAGCAAGCGCGTAAATTTGCCGAAGCCAACGAGACGTCGCTGATTTTCGGCGATACGGGCAGCGGCAAGAGCGAAATTTATATCGCGCTGATCGCGCAGGCGCTCGCTGCGGGCAAGCAGGCGCTGTTTTTGATGCCCGAGATTTCGCTCACGCCGCAGATGACGAAGCGGCTACAGAGCTATTTCGGCGAGCGGCTCGGCGTCTGGCACTCCAAAATTTCGCCCAAAAAAAAGCGCGAAATTTTAGCGAAATTTAACGCGGGCGAGATCAGACTCATCGCGGGCGCTCGCTCGGCGCTGTTTTTGCCCTTTAGCGATCTGGGCCTCATCGTCGTGGACGAGGAGCACGACGACAGCTATAAATCGGCCGCCGCACCGCGCCTAAATGCCCGTGACGCCGCGATTTTCGTCGGTAAGAAGCTTGGCATCCGCGTGGTTTTGGGCTCCGCGACGCCCGCACTTAGCACCTACGCGAAGCAGCCGCACTTCCGCCTGCGCGGCACCTATTTTAGCAGCGCCAAGCGCTTCATTTTTGACGAGAGCGAGACGGGGCTGAGCCCCAAAATTTTAACCGAGATCGGGCGTAGCCTCGAAGCCGGCAAGCAGGCGGTCGTGTTTTTGCCGACGCGCGCGAACTACAAATATATGGTTTGCGAAAACTGCGGGCAGATCGTGCGCTGCCCGTTTTGCGCCGTCGGGATGAGCTATCACGCGGACGCTGCGGCGCTGAAGTGCCATTACTGCGGCTTTAGCACGTTTTATAGGGCGTCTTGCGAAAACTGCGGCGGCGAGGTGATGCAGGCGCGCAAGATCGGCACGGGCGAGCTTGCGGCACAGCTTGCGGCGCGTTTTCCGAGTGCTCGCATCGCAAAATTTGATCGCGACGAGATCACGACGCAGCGCAAGCTTGAGGCGCTACTCAATAACTTCAACGCCCATAAAATCGACATTTTGGTAGGTACGCAGATGCTTAGTAAAGGGCACGATTACCACGGCGTCGATCTTGCGGTGATAATGGGGATCGACGAGCATCTGAGCTATCCCGATTTTAGGGCGCGCGAAAAGACGCTAGCGCTTGCGATGCAGGTGGCTGGCCGCGCGGGCCGCTCGGGGCAGGGCAGGGTCGTCATACAGACGCGTCAGAGCGGCTTTTTTAGGGATTATATCGAAAACTACGATGATTTTTTGCGCGACGAGGCGGAGTTTCGAGAGGGGCTCTATCCGCCGTATATGCGGCTTTTGCGCGTGTTGATCTCGCATAAGAATGAAAAGGCGGCGAGCGAGATAATGAATGTGGCGCTTGAGCTTTTGCGCCGCAAACAGGCGGGAGATAGCGCGTTTGCATCGCATGACGGGCTGGACGCGAGGAGAGCAA
>NZ_CALEDC010000096.1 GCF_937949835.1 uncultured Campylobacter sp. | reverse complement strand
ACGAGATCAAGCGCCGCGGCATAGGCGAGCCGCGTGAAAAAATTTATCGCGTTAGCAGCGACATAAATTTTAGCGTCCTGCATGCGGGAGCGCGCTTCGGCTGGGATTTTTCAAACGAGCGAGCGAGCAAAAACGAAGCGGTTTTTAGCCGTATCGTGCGCGGCATTGAGGATAGCGAGATCAAAAACATCAAATTTAATAGTTTCATCACTAACGAAGAAGCTCGGATTTTAGAGCTTTTGCGTCAAAAATTTAAACTCGCTTTGATCAATGACGAAGCGCTTGCGTATCAAAAATTCCTGCGCGAATTTTCTAAGCTTAGCGGCACGAAATTTTATAATGCGGATTCGCAGACGATTAAAAATAGCGATTTTATCGTCGTTTGCGGCACATTTTTGCGCAGCGACGCTCCAAATCTAGGCTATGCGGTAAACAGCGCCTGCAAGCTAAATAAGGCAAGCGGGATCTATTTTCATCCGTTTTGCGACGAGGGCATTAAGGGCTTTAGTAAAAATTTCATCCATCAACCGCATGCCGCGGGCTTGGAGGCGCAGATCCTGCTTTGGATCTTGCAAAAGTTCGGGCGCGATCTGCCTGAGTGGCTGGATGCGAAACTCGCGGCGGAATTTGAAATTTCGCATGCCGCGGCGAAGCAAAATTTAGGCGAGAAATCTACGGGTTCGCGAAATCCTGAGAATTCTGCGGAGGCAAATGGCTCTGGGAATGTTGCGAGTGTGAGCGGTGCCGAAAATTCCGCAAGCACGGACGGCAACGCTGAAAATTCCGCGCAGAATTCCGAAAATCCTGCGGAAAGTAAAATTTCAAATTTTGCCCGCGCGCTGGGTCTGAACGAGCAAAAAATAGATGAAATTTTGGCTAAAAAGGAGCATTTTTCGCTTATCATCGGCGAGGATTTTATCCGCACGCCAAATAGCGCCACGCTTGCGCGGCTGGTGGGCTTGGTGCAGCGCCACACGCTATTTAAGGTGCTAGTGGTGCCGCCGCGCACGAACAGCCTGGGCGTCGCGCTCATCTGTGAGCTTAGCGCGCAAATGAGCGCGGGCGAGACGCTAGGCTACAATGAAGCGGGTGATATTAGTTTCGGCGTGCTGGAAGCGGATCTGGACGCGCCTAGCTTGGTGCAGCAGGAGGGCACGTTTACGAACTACGATAAGCGTGTGGTGCCTACCAATGCGGCGCTTAATTACGGCGGATACGAGCTAAACGACATCGCCTGTGCGCTGGGAGTTTGCGCGGAACACGCGATCAGCTATACGTCAAGCTTGGGCGCTGATTTTGAGCAGGTTAAATTTGACGATTTAGAAAATTTCTATGACAACGGCGGCGCAAATCACCGCGGATATGAGCTGCGAAATGAGGAGTTTGCCGCTAGCGAGGAGGAGTTTGAAATTTCGCCTTCCGCGCCGCTTAGAGCAGGCGAGGGCGAAATTTTAATCTATGAGGCAAATCCGCTGCATCAATTCAATAAATTTAGCGGCGCAAGCAGCGCTCTGGGCGAAGCGGGCGCACTGTATCTAAGCCCTAGCATCGCCGAAAACTTGGGCGTGAGCGCGGGCGACGTCGTTAAAATTTACCAAGCAGACGATGTGGGGCATAATGAAAAAACTAGCTGCGTGCGTAAAACGGGCGCTGCTAGCAACGAAAGCGACAAGGGCGGCGCCGGTCGTGCTAAAAAAGCGGATCGCGCAAGCGCCGCGCATAAAGCCGGCGGCGCCGGCGATGAAAACAGCGAAAGCGGCGCGGAGGGGCTCGTAAGCTTAAAGCGTGAAATCGTCGCTAGCGTAAAGATCGATCCAGGCTTTAGCGGCGCGTATCTGCCGTATTTTGATGAGAAACTTCGCGGCGAGATATTTTTCAAAACTTCGCGCTACGCTAGCGTAAAAATCGAGAAAATTTCAAATTCCAAAGGAGAGGGCAGATGAGCGATAGTGCATTTTATTTCGTAGCCACCGTCTTAAAGGCGCTCGTGATTTTAGCCGTCATCGCGCTGCTCTCGGGGCTTGCGACTTACGCCGAGCGCAAGGTGCTTGCCTTTATGCAGCGCAGGATCGGACCCTCTATGGTCGGGCCTGCGGGACTTTTGCAGGTGGGCGCGGATATGATAAAGCTTTTTACAAAAGAGGACGCGATCCCTGCGCGGGCGAATAAGCTTCTTTTCAAAATCGCGCCGATCATATCGGCTACGGGAGCTTTCGTGGCGCTTTCGGTAGTGCCGCTGCTGCCGGAGTTTACGATCGGCGGGCGGACTATACAGCCGATTTTAAGCGATATAAATGTGGGAATTTTGTTCCTACTCGGAGCTAGCGGCACCTGCGTTTACGGACTGCTGATCGGAGGGCTTGCGAGCTACAATAAATGGGGCACGATAGGCGCGTTTCGCGCGTTTTTGCAGATCACCTGCTTTGAGGTGATAAACGGGCTTAGCCTGATCCCTA
>NZ_CALEDC010000095.1 GCF_937949835.1 uncultured Campylobacter sp. | reverse complement strand
GATCTTGCGATTGAGCGGTCTTTTTCGCCTCAAGACGGACATATCGCGGGCTGAAATTCGAAATGGAATTTTATAAAGCAGATCGCTGCTTTTAAATTTGCGTTGTAAATTCTATGAGGTGCGAATACGGCGTTAAATTTTAAAATTCTGTCTGTTTTAGTCATGTCTTGCGAGGGTTCGCGAGCCGCTTGATTGGAAAATGAGTTTTAGATCGCGCCTTGCGTATGTATCGCGCGCAGTAAAGTAAAATTTCATGCCGCCCGTCGCTGCACTGTCACTCAACCGCCCTATTTCTGGAATACGCTAAAATTTCAACAAAGCTATGCTTCGGTTTTACTCTAATGCAGAATTTATTCGCTTGCCGTAGACTGCGGCGGATGAAATTCTGCCGCCCGTCGCAAGCTGCACACGGTATTTGCTTGCCGTGCATACGCGTCACGGCCCAGCGGGGTTGCTTTTTTTCGTATCGGTTGTGCGGTTTGCTTACCGCGTATGCGCGTCATGGCCTGCTGCGAGCCGCCGCCGCTCGTCCGCCTCGTTACGCATATTTTTGTGCCGTAAGCCGCACGAGCGCTGCATTTGCGTTAAGGCTGCGCCGCGTTTTTCAAAAGCATGAAAATTTATTCTACTAAAATTTTCGCTTCTTCGCCGCGTCGCTCACCGCGAGACGCACAGTAAATTCTATTTACCGCGCATACGCGCCGAACCCGCTCAAGTTTTAGCGGACGCGCCTTAAAATTTTGGTCCAAAAGCCTTATTTGGCGCCGCGTCCTAGCAGAAACAACCTCACCGCTTGTTCGGCGACGCGGGCTAAATTTTGTGTCGCGACGGCAGGCTCCATCGCGTGCTCAAGGCTCATCGGTTCATTTAGGATGCAAAAAAATGCGCCTATGCCTCGCTCGTTACAGCCACCGGCACAGGGCGAGATGCCGCCTGCCAGCGCGATTACGGGCACGCCGTAGGAAGCGGCGATCTTCGCGACGCCGCAGGGGGTTTTGCCCATCGAGCTTTGAAAATCGAGCCTTCCTTCGCCTGTGATGACGAGCTCGGCGCCTTGCATATCGCGCTCTAGCCCGATCTCTTCGGTGATGATGTCGATGCCTGGCTTAAGCGTTGCGTTTAGAAAGCTCACGAAGCCAAAGCCCAGCCCGCCGGCAGCTCCTGCTCCGGGGCTATTCCAAAGCTCGCATCCAAGATGTTTGCTTACGACGCTTGCAAAATTTATAAGTCCCGCATCGAGCTGCTTTACCATCGCTGCATCCGCGCCTTTTTGCGGAGCGTAAATATATGCCGCGCCATTTTCGCCAAAAAGCGGATTATCCACGTCGCAGGCGATGAGAAACTCGCATTCTTTAAGATGCGGCAGCACCGAAGTGCAATCTATCGTGGCGAGTTTAATCAGATCCTCGCCCGCTCCCGCAAGCTCTGCGCCATTTGCATCTTTAAATTTAAAACCGAGCGCGCGCAGCATACCCATGCCCGCGTCAT
This sequence comes from uncultured Campylobacter sp., assembly GCF_937949835.1. Classification (GTDB taxonomy): domain Bacteria; phylum Campylobacterota; class Campylobacteria; order Campylobacterales; family Campylobacteraceae; genus Campylobacter_B. The sequence continues at coordinate 4,986 of NZ_CALEDC010000095.1, read as the reverse complement.
TCGTAGCACTTCCGCCGATGCCGATGATAAACTTTCGCGCGCCGTGTGCGATCGCATGCGCTATCATCTCGCCAAAGCCATAAGTGCTCGTTTTTAGCGGGTTGCGGCGCGATTTTTCGATGAGCGGCAGACCCGATGCGGACGCCATTTCTAAGATGCCTAGCTCGCCTTTTAAGGCGTAGCGCGCGGGCGTTTTTTCGCCTAACGGATTTGCTACGATGACGTCCATAAACCTAGCTTTTAGCGCGTCGGCAAGGGCTTCAACACTTCCTTCGCCGCCATCTGCGATAGGTTTGACGAGCACTTCGCAGCCTAGCTTTTCGATGCCTGATTTTACGGCGTTGCCCGCCTCAAGCGAACTAAGCGAGCCCTTAAATGAGTCGATCGCGACCAAAACTTTCATATTTTTCCTTTGGCTGGTATTTTAAAATTTTGGAATTTTACAGCGCGTAGGCTAAATTTACGATGACAAGACTGAAGCAAGAGTAGAATTTTAAAATCTCGTTGCCGAATTTATGGGGTAAATTTTAAAATTTCATGTCGTGGAATTTTAAAATTCTGTAGCGATAGAATTTTAAAATTTTGCTCCTTGAGGCTTTGTGTGTAAATTTAAAACTCCGTTAAGCGAAATTTTAATGTCCCAGAACATTTGCGCGGTACGGCTAGCTACGTAAATTTAAAGAATTTTATGTAGCTAGCCGCTGGTAGATGCCCGTAGCGCTCCGCACTGATTTAGCGCGGTAGCGGCTAGAATAAGCTAACCTAGATCAAAAACAGCGACAAAACCCACACGCTGATCATGCCCGTAATGCCCATAATTAGGGTTAGCATTGTTTGTGTGCGGTAGCCTTGCTGCGGGTTCATCTTGCTGAAATTCGTAACGACCCAGAAGTAGCTGTCGTTAGCGTGCGAAACCGTCATCGCGCCCGCTGCGATCGCCATTACCACAAGCGCGCCGGACATTTCCGAGGTGAAGCCTAGTACCTGCATCAGTGAGTCGTCTGCGTTAAATGCGCCCATAATCGAAGCGGTAGTGATGATCGCCACGGTGGAGCTTCCTTGCGCGGTTTTTAAAACGGCAGAGATTAAGAACGGGAAGAAAATCCCCGCGGCTTTAATCGCGGTCGCATTGTCCTTGATGTAGGTTACGAAGCCGGCGTCGGTGATGACCTTGCCTAGCACTCCGCCCGCTGCGGTGATGAAGAGGATCGGGCCTACGATTTTTAAGGATTCGTTGGTGATCTCACTAAATTGGCCTAGTTTGCCGGTTTGCACGAGCAAAAATACCGCAAAAACTACGCCCAAGGCTAGCGCGATGATAGGATTTCCTAAAAATTGCGAAATTTCGCCCGCAAATCCGCCTACTTTTAGGATCTTGGCGACGGAGCCCAGCGCCATAAATAGGATCGGTACCAAAATAGGGGCTAAGCTTAAAAATCCGTCCGGCAATTTGCCGTATTGCTTAAGCAGATCGTCGTAGCTTTTGGCGATGACTTCATTCGCTTCGGCCTCACTTATATGGACGTTTTTGGCGACCTTTTTAGAAAAAAAGTATGTAGCGATCAGCACCGGCAAGGACACTACCGCGCCCATTGCGATTACGAGCAGTAGATTGCCGCCTAGACCCACGGCGCCTGCTGCGGCGATCGGTCCGGGAGTCGGCGGGATGAATACGTGCGAGGCATAAAGTCCGCCCGAGAGCGCCACTGCTAGAGCGACTGGGTTTTCGCCGATTTTTTTGCTGATCGCTTCTCGGATCGGGTTTAAAACGACGAAGCCGCTGTCGCAAAATACGGGGATACCTACGATCCAGCCCATTATGAGCATCGCAAGCTCGGGGCGCTTTTGTCCGACTACGTTTACGACCATATCGGCGAGTTTGAGCGCCGCGCCCGTCTTTTCGAGCACGGTGCCGATGAGCGCACCGAAGATTATGACGATACCGATACTCTTAAACGTGCCGCTGAATCCGTCGCCGATGATCGCGGGGATCTTGGCTAGCGGTATGCCCGCGACGATCGCGAGCGCCAGGGAGATAAGCATTAGCGCCAAAAACGGGTGGACGCCTGCTTTGGAGATCAAAAAAATCATCACGACGACCGCTATGGCGAAGCAGATGATTAACGCAACACCGCTCATAAAAGCTCCTTGAATGGATTTAATTTGCCCGCAAGCGGTTTAAGCTTAAGCTCCGTTTGCGCCTCAAATTTAATGCGGTAATTTTAGCGAAATTTTAATATAAAGCAAGAAAGGCGGCGTTAAATTTTATGGAAATTTATGATTTATGCGGAAATGATGGACTGGCTAGCGGAATTTATCGGTTGGAATTTATCGGTGCCGCGCGGCGAGAGGCGGTTTAAATTTTAAAACTTGCAGCGTTTGGCTTGACGCACGTTGCTCGGCGACGGAAATTTTATTGCGGATCTGTCGTCGTGGCGCAGCAATGGGGGCGGTGTACTTGCGTCTTATACGCAGGTTTGGCAGCTTGGGGGCGTGAGCGATGCGGACGGCTTTGCGGCGCTTGCTGCTGCGGCAGCGGTGGTGGAGATAAGGCAGTAGTGGCGGAGGTGAGGCGGCAACAATAAATTTTGACATAAGATCGGTGATGATAGAATTTTTAATCGTAATACTTGCAGCGGCGATAAAATTTTAATCGAATAGGTGTCGGCAGAAACGGCGTCTGAATTTTATTAAAACTATTGACGCAGCGGCGAAATTTTGATTTTAGCGGCGTCAGAGAAGCTTTTTTAAAGATCAAATTTTAATCAAAGGTAGAAGCGGCGTCGGTAGGGCTGCGATAAAACGGCGCGTAGCGGCTAGGATAAAAACCGGCGACAATGCCCGATCTCTAAAATTTTAATCGAGAATGCTCGGGATGCGAGAATTTCTAGCGACAATCTTAGCTCGCCCGAGTTGGAATTTTGATCGAGAGTATCTGACGATAGAATTTCATTCAAAAGCTAGCAATAGCGAAATTTTACAGCTTCGAAAACGGCAGTAATTTTACTGCTTAAGGATAGTAGGAATTCACAGCTTTTTATACGATCTTTCTGCAAGTTTGCCGCTATCTTTTCACGATTTTTTAAAATTTCAGACGGTATTTGCGCGGTTTATACGTGACAAAATTTTACGGTTCGTGAAATTTATAAGAGCCATTTAAATTTACAAAGTCGCTTAAATTTATAAACTAGCGCCTCTTTTTTGAGCGTTCTTTGCGCGTGAATTTTGAATACAGCTCTATCTAATCCGCAAAATTTTAGTTTTTGAAATTTTATAGATTTTCGAGCTCGCGTTTTGGCTGAAATTTTGATCCACGACCTGATCCGCCGCCGCCCTCGCCCACTCTTCGTCGAAGCTTTGTCCGTTTAAATTTGCGCTGCTGGAATAAAGCCAGTCAAATTGCCTCAAAAACTCCTCGTGAGCGCACTCTTTCACGACGCGCACGGCGGTGCCGTTCGGATACAAAAACGTCGTTTTCCTCGCGCGGCGCACTAAATTTTTAAATTTAGCGGGCACGCGAGCGAGATTTTTTAGCTCGCTAAACTTTGCCGTCGTTATGAGGCAGGGTTTGTCCGCCGCTCGGCGTTTTAGCGCGTTTATCTCGCGAAAATCTTTACTCAAAAATCCCGCCGTCGTATCCGTTTGCGCCAAATAAATCATCTCTCCTCCAAATTTACGCCTTTTTTCTATCTTTAGCCAGCAAAAATATGCACAAGATAATGAGCGTAAAGCCAGCAAAATCAAGAAACACGAACTCCGTCCCTAGCCAAAAATAGGCAAACGCCGCCGCGCTCACCGGCTCGATGCACGCTATCATGCTCGCCCTGCTAGCGCCTATTATCTTTAGCCCCGTCATGTAAAAGCTAAACGCGCATATCGTGCCCAAAATCACCACCGCCGCAAGCGCCGCAAAGCCCTGCGCGTCGCTCACGCCGCCTAGCTGCCAAACCCGCGTGTAAAGCGCGAGCGCGCCGCCGCCGATGACCATGCCCCAGCCTAAATTTAGCGCGACGGGGTATTTTTGATTTAGCTTCGTTGGGATGAGACTATAAATCACGACGCCAAGCGCGCTAATGAGGCACCAAACCAGCGCCTCCGCGCTGATAACGAGCGAACCCAGATCGCCGTGGGTGGCGAGCAGCACGACGCCCAGCACCGCGAAAATGAGCGCGATGAGCTCGACCTTTTTAGGCGCGCGCCGCTGTGAAAAGCAAACGACGGCAAGGATGAGCGCGGGCGCGGAGTACTGGATCACGGTCGCGACGGCGGCGTTTGAGAGCTCGACACCGCAAAAGTACGAATACTGCGTCATCATAAGCCCAAAAAACGCGTAGATGAGCAGCTGCGGCAATAGCGCGCGATCTTTTAGCGGCGCGAGAGCTGCGCGCGGCGAACGCGCTAAATAGTACGCCACCATCGCAAGCCCGGCAATGCTCAGGCGGTAGGGCACGAGCCAGTCGGCGCTGACGCCTTTTTGCGTGAACAGATACTGCCCGCAAACGCTGCTAAAGCCCCATAATACGCCGCCAAGAAGCGTGATGAAAACGCCAAAAAATTCGCTCTGAGATCTCATTTGCCGCCTTAAATTTAAAGCCAAAGTATACAAGCTTATGCTTAAGCTGGGGTTAAATTTGGGATTCTGCGGAGTTTGTTGGGCAATGTTTGCAACTAGTAAAATTTTGTAAATTTTAAAATTTAAACCGTACAAAGAGATAGCAAAATTTTACTCTGCTATAAGAATTTAATAAAACTACGCGAGAATAGTGTAACTTTGATTTAAGAATTCGTTTTTATCAACTCTCTTAAATTGTAAATCAAATTTAACTTAGCATTAGCGGCTTATGCAGTGAATTTGGCTTTGCATTACGTGGCGGCTTCGTAGTTTGCCTAAGCTATATTAAATCGCCGCGAGGCCAAATTTAGCCCAAAAATGGCTAAATTTTCCTAATCGGGAGTCTGATTATCGTTTTGCATTTTTGCGGCGCG
>NZ_CALEDC010000094.1 GCF_937949835.1 uncultured Campylobacter sp. | reverse complement strand
TGCGGCTCGAATCAAAGCAGGGTACTTATGCAAGCAAACGGCGTAAATTTCGCTACGCCACGCTTCGTAGTTACGCCGTGTAATCGCGCTGCAAAGCTGCATCGCAAAACGCGATTTAAAATTTAAAAGCGCGTCCGCGAGGTCAAATTTGCTAAGCTTTCCCGCGCGCGCCGTTTTGTAGCCGTGCCGTGCAGCTACGCTACGAAGTCGCACTATGCGGCGGCGCATAAAATTCGAATATCCGCCCGCATAATTAATCTTAACCGCGCGCCGTTTTTTTACCGCGTCGTACGAATGCTGCGAAGTAAGCCATGCCGCGCACCATGCTTCGGCTTTATCCGCGCGTAGCGAAGTGCAGCGTAGAGCACGTGTTAAAGCATGGCGTAGAACATGCAGCGGCTTGTGAATAAACTTTAAAATTTTAAATCCGCACTTCGATATGAAATTTTGCGCTGTGTCCGCAAGACGCGCTGAAGTGCGCGTAAATTTTAAAATTTCAAACCGATTGCACGGCATAGGCGTAAAATTTAAAAATTCCGCCGCTCGTTTTTGTGGCGCGGCGCGGCTTTTTAAGCTCTCTGCGGCGCTAAATTTTAAAATTTCAGATCCACGCTTCACCGCTGCACCTTGCAAGTCAAAATTCCTCACGCTGAGAAATTTTAAAATTTCAAGCCCACGCTCTACTCGCTTTCGAAAAAATTCTAAAAATTTCATCGCGTCCTCTCTTTTGGCGGCGTGAAATTCCGCCATCGATGCCTTGGGCGAAAGCGAAATATTAATTGCGCCGATTTTTGTGGCGCGAAATTTCTCCGCGCAAGCGTAAAGCAAAAATAAATTTTTCATCGTGCGCCCCTTTTTACGCTAAGCACGCACAAGCTGAAAAACAAAACCGCTCCGAGCGCCTGAATGGCGAGGTTTATCCACAGCGTCGCACTCTGTCCGCCCGATAGGAAGCAGATGCGAAAGGACTCGACCGCGTATGTGGGCGGCAGCAGGTGCCCGATGAAGTTGACCGCCGCGGGCAATCCGCGCAGATCGAAGATCATGCCGCTAAGCAGCGTAACGGGCAGGTAGCCGATGACGATGGCGTATTCCTGCGCTAGGAATTGATTTTTGCAGATCGCCGAGATCAGCATGCCTAGGCAGGTCATCTCCAGCACGAAGACGCACAGCGTCGCCAGCAGCATCGCCACGCTGCCGCGGATCGGGATGCCCAAAAGCACCTGCCCGTAAACGAGCGTCATCGCGCCGCCCAAAAGCGCTAGGAAATAATACGCGCCGACCTTGGCAGTGACGATCTCAAGCGCGCTTGCGTTGGAGTTGTAAAGCGAGGCGATCGTGCCGCGGTCCCATTCGCGCGAGATCACGACCGCGACCATAAATAGGCAGATGAGCCCCAAAATCCCCACGTACTCGGCAGATACGAGATACCACGTCGATTCGTTGGCTTCGTTAAACCAGCTGCGATAATTCACGCCGACGGGCCTTGCAGCGGCGTTTAAATTTGCGTTTAAAAAGCCGTAATCTTGCGCCAAAACCTGCTCGATTACGCCTGCAACGTAAACGTAGCTAAGAAGCGCAAGCTGCGACTGAGTGGCGTTTTGGATAAGAAAAATTTTGGCGCCGTCTTTGTCTGAGCTGCTCGCGCCGCCGCTTGCGCTACTTGCGCTGCCGCCTACGCTACTTGAGCCACCGCCGTTATTTGCAGCGTCGCCTACACCGTTAGCGAAGGGGCTC
>NZ_CALEDC010000093.1 GCF_937949835.1 uncultured Campylobacter sp. | reverse complement strand
CGAAAGGTCGCTATGAGCGGCGCAACGCCTCTAGCTATCACCGATTGCCTAAACTACGGCAATCCGCAAAATCCCGAAGTTATGTGGCAGTTCGCGCAGGGCTGCGAGGGGATCAAGCAGGCTTGTGCCGCGCTAAATACCCCGGTCATCAGCGGCAACGTAAGCCTTTATAACGAAACGGGCGGCGTTAGCATCCAGCCCACTCCCGCGATCGTGTGCGTGGGCACGAACGAGGGCGAGATCATCCCTAGCGATTTTTGCGCTAGCGGCGTGAGCGTCTATCTGGTAGGCGATACGAAGGGCGTTTTTGCGGGCTCGCTTTATATGAAAGCGGTAGAAAACCGCGTCGCAGGCAGCCTGCCTGAGTTAAATTTAAAGGCAGAGCGCGCGCTGTGGGACTTCGCGATAGAAGCCGGCAAGAGCGGGATTTTGGAATTTGCAAACTCCGTAGGAATCGGCGGCGTGGCGATTACGCTTGCGAAGATGACGTGCGTAGGCGGCGTAGGCGGCGAGTTTGAGATGAGCTGCGATGATAGCAGAGATATTTTCGACGAGAGCTTTTCGCGCGCGATTTTCGGTGTACGCGACGAGGCGAAATTTAAAGAGCTGGCCGCAAAATACGGGCTAAGCTTGATGCGTCTAGGCACCAGCGGCGGCGAAACGTTTCGCATAAATTCCGTCCGTAAAAATCTAAAGGCGCTAAAAGAAATTTACTTCGGCGAGTTTGCTAAGATCGTAAAGAGCGAAGATTAGCGCGTGCTTAGCATCATATTTCTTTTAATCGCGCTGTATATTTTCGCGCAGATCGGTGTGGCTTTCGGCAACTCCGGCTATCGCGGCAAGGCTCAAATGCAGCTAGCAGAGGCTAAAATTTTAGTAGCACTTCTAGCCAAGGTCGCCAAAAGCGACGGGTACGTAAGCGAGTCCGAAGCCGCGATGATAAGCGAAATTTTAGACGATTTGGTGCGCCAAATGGGCGCCGGCGAGCGCGAACGCCAGGCGCTGAAGCTCGTTTATAAGCTCGAGAAAGAAAACCTCGCAAATGTGCGCGAGCTCGCCGAAAAATATAACCAAACCTACCGCCCGAGCCCGAGTCGCAAAACGGGGCTAATATATTTCTTTTTAAATTTAGCCTACGTCGATCGCGGTTTTAGCGCGGCAGAGCGGCGCACAATCTCGCAGATTTGCGACGGATTGGGCATTGCGGAGCATATCCAAAGCCAGATTTTTGCGACCTTTGAGCGTAGTTTTTACGGCACATATTACGAAAACGGCGGCTCGCAAAGCAGCTCCGCTTACGACGAATACGACGGCTATAGCACAAGAAGCGGCGGGTATTGGGACAAATACGGCGGCAGAAGCACCGGTGGCTACGGCAGCAGCAGTTACGGCGGCGGCACCGGCTATGGCTATGGCGGCACGACGGGTTCGGGTTACGGAGGCTCGCAAAGTTCAGGCGGCTCATACGGCGGCTATTCGGGCGGCTCGCAAGGCTCCGCCAAAAGCAAAAGAGATCCGTATGAAATTTTGGGGCTCTCCAAGGACGCTACGTTTAGCGAGATCAAGAAAAAATATCGCGAGCTCGTTAAAAAATACCACCCCGACATCCTGATGGGCAAGGGCGCGGACGAGGAGATCATCCAGGAGGGCACGAAGAAGCTTCAGGAGATCAACGAGGCGTATAAAATTTTAAAAGAGCGCTTCGGCGAGAAGTAGGGCGAAATTTTAAAATTTGAGGGCGCAGAGCGTCTTGAAATTTTAAAATAGGATGGCGAGGCAGCGGCAAGGTGCGGCGAAGGAATTTTAAGGCGCGATATCGCAATATGCGTGGCGTGCGAAAATTTCAGGTCGCGAGAAATTGGGTGCGGCGCGGCAGTGAAATGTCAAAGCGTGCGGCACAGTTAAATTTGTATCTAAATTTTAAAATTCCAAGCTTGCGAGACCTGCAGGGCGCTTAATACAGTCTTGATGCACATCGTGCAGGCAGTCTAGCATGCGGCACGAGAATTTTAAGTGCAAGATAAAGGCGGCAAGTATGCGCGGACGTTAAAATTTTAATATGTAATAGCGTTAAGGCTGCTTGTTATTTATGAAATAAAATTTTAAAAACCAAACCAACACGAAAGGAAAAACATGGG
>NZ_CALEDC010000092.1 GCF_937949835.1 uncultured Campylobacter sp. | reverse complement strand
TTGGCGCGGCTCGGAGGCTGAAATTTTTCGCGGCGCGCAGCCGCGGCGCGGAGAGCGAAACGATGAAATTTTAAACAGCGCAAGCGATCAAATTTTATGCAGCTCGGGCAGTGAAATTCTGCAAAACGCGCAGAGTGAAATTTCAAAAAGCAGCGCGGATGAAATTTTGGCTGCGTCTAAAGCTTTGCAAGGCGCGGACGATAAAATTTTAAAAAGCGACGCGGATCAAACTTCGCAAACGAGCGAAATTCCAGCGGCGCTATCTAAATTTAATCTCGCGTGCGAAGCAAAAAAAGCGCGCGTAGATACCGCGATGAATCTAAGCTTTGCTTTCGGCGGCGACAACGCCGTAACCATAATAGGACGAGTATGAGAGCCTCTAGCATCCTACCGCAGAGCGGATATATGGTCTTCGCGGATGAAATTTTAGAGATTAGCGACGGGTATGCGAGCTGCGCGTTTAGCGTTAAAGAGGACTCGCCGTTTACCGAAGACGGCGAGCTCGGCAGCTACGCGTATATGGAGATTATGGCGCAGTGCATCGGCGTGTATTCGGGCTACAGAAACGACGGCGAGGCGAGGCTTGGGTTTTTGCTGGGAGTGCGAAACCTGGATATTTCGCGCGCAAGCTTAAAATTGGGCGAGCGCGTGATTACGACGGCGAAGCAGAGCGTGGGCGACGGCGAGGGGCTATATATCTTCGATTGCGAGATCCGCTGCGGCGGCGAACATATCGCAAGCGCCACGCTAAGTGTAATGCGCGCGAGCGACGAAATGATAAAGAGTATAAATGGCTAAGAGAATTTTAATTACCGGAGCAAGCGGCGGTATCGGCGAGGCGTGCGCGTTAAATTTAGCGCAAAAGGGCTACGGCTTGGCGTTAAACGGGCGCAACGAAGCAAAGCTTAATGACGTAGCGAAACGCTGTTTGGACGCGGGCGCGGCGGAAGTTCAAATTTTAAAATTTGATGTCGCAGACTCTGCCGCAGCGCAGGAGCGGATCGAAGCAGACATAGAGGCAAACGGCGCATACTGGGGCATCGTGCTAAACGCGGGCATCACGCGGGATAACTCCTTCGTGTGGTTCGAGCGCGAGGATTGGCAAAGCGTGATAGATACGAATTTAGGCGGGTTTTATAACGTCCTAAAGCCCGCGCTGATGCCTATGATCCGCGCCAAAAAGGGCGGGCGTATCGTCGTGATGAGCTCGGTTAGCGGAATTGCCGGCAACCGCGGTCAGAGCAACTACGCAGCT
>NZ_CALEDC010000091.1 GCF_937949835.1 uncultured Campylobacter sp. | reverse complement strand
AAGAAATCGTCGCAAACGCCGAAGCCGTCATCATAACCGCAGGAGCAGGCATGGGCGTAGATAGCGGACTGCCTGATTTTAGAGGCAATCTTGGATTTTGGAAAGCCTACCCGCCTTTAAAGGATAAAAATTTAAGCTTTACCGAGATGGCAAATCCGCAGTGGTTTTTTAGCAGCCCTGAGCTAGCTTGGGCGTTTTACGGACACAGGCTAAAGCTCTATAACGCAACCCAGCCTCACGAGGGTTTTACCCTACTAAAAAATCTTTGCGAAGCAAAAGGCGAAAACTATTTTATCTACACTTCAAACGTAGACGGGCATTTTGAAAAGGTGGGATTTGACAAGGATAAAATTTACGAGATCCATGGCTCCATACATCACGCGCAGTGTATTCATAGCGATGACGGAAATATATGGAATATGGACGAAAATAATGTCGAAGTGGATGAGGATAGATTTATCGTTACAAAGATGCCCGTTTGTCCTGAATGCGGATGCGTGAGCCGCCCAAATATCCTTATGTTTTATGATCACGAATTTAATCACAAAAGAGCTTGGGCGCAGCGCAAAAAGTATGATACGTGGCTTAGTCACAATATGAACTCCAAAATAGCCATAATTGAGATCGGAGCAGGTCTTGCGGTGCCTACGATCAGGATTTACGGAGAAAGGATGGCAAAAAGATTTAAGCGCGCTCATCTAATCCGCATAAACCCGCCAGATACTCACGTAAGCGCGTATAGAGGTATGGCGATAAAGGCAGGCGGACTTGAAGGATTAAGAGCAATCCTTAGCTGATATTATCCCTTTATTTTTAGATAAAATAATATAAAAGGAGCCTAGATGCAAAAACCGCAAAAAATAATCTCGCAATCCGGTAGTGGCAAATACGAACGCATAAACGAAATAGCCACCTTAATTAGCAGAAAACCCCATTCCATCTCCGAGCTCGCGGAAAAATTTGGAGTTTGTACCAAAACTATCCAAAGAGACCTTTACGAGGTGCTAGCGAAAAATGGAGCTGTAAGAAACGGCAGGATGTGGAGCATAGATAAAACTAAAATCAAAGATGGCTTAGATCAGGAAGAGCGCACCGTCATAAATATCCTCGATAATATCTCAAAAACGATGGGCGCAAATTTTTACTCAAAGGCCCACGTTTTGCTAGAACAGATCACAAACCGGCTAAATCATCCGATTTTAACAAATATAAGCAGCTAAAAATTAAGTGAAGATGACTTTATAAATTTCGAACTGCTTGAAAACGCTATCAAAAAGAGAAGCTTGGTGCAGTGCGAATACGCCGGTTTTAAATTTAAGATAAAGCCGCTAAAACTAGCGATGTTTGACGGATTTTGGTATTTGCTATTTTTAGATACGAATAAAAACGATACCTTTAAGAAATTCCACTTAAAAAGCATCACAAATATTAGAATTCTTGAGGAGAAATTTAAATTAGACGCCAAAATAGAGGAGAGGATTAAAAATATAAACTCCGCCTGGGCAACGCTAGATAAACCAAATACCGCTAGACTGCTTTTATCTCCGCAGATAAAGAAATATTTCGAGAGAAAACCCTACGCTAAGCAGAGCATAACAGGACTTGATGCCGATGGCTCGGTCGTAATCGATATAGAATTTACTAATTTAATGGAGATAAAGCCGCTTATTTACTACTTCATTCCGTTTATCAAAGTGCTAGAACCAAAGGAGTTAGCCGATACGATAAAAGATGAGATAGAAAAGTATTTAGAAGAGATAAAATGAAAATTTCATATGAAATAAAGATAAAATTTGGCGATTTATTGGACGCACAAGCGGATTATCTGATAAATCCTTCAAATACGGCGATGCTGCTTGGCAGCGGTGTGTCTATGGCTTTTAAGAGGCATTGCGGTGAGGCGCTAGAAAAATACATGCAAGAACAACTAAAAATAAGAGAGATAAGGCAAGGTGATGTCGTCAAAACCGCCTCAAATCATGCAAACTTTCCATTCGTATTACATGCAGCCATTATGAATTACGCTGATAGATCAAAGTCTAAAAAGCCGAGTTTAGATACTATCATGCAAATTTTAAATAATTTGCAAGAAATAATCTTACAAGATCAAAGCAAATATATAAAAATAGCTCTGCCTCTGATGGGATGCGGAGCGGGTGGACTAAATAAGCGCGAGGTGATCTGCGAATATAAACGCTTTTTCAAACAAAATTTAGACGCAGAAAAAGAATGCGAAGTAGAAATTTACGGATTTAGCGAAAGTGATTTTAGATTATTGAAAGAAATTATGACAAAAAGCTAAATTTATTTGCTTAGCTGTGGACAAAAGACGTGCTGCCAATATGCGAGTAGAGCCGCGAAATACAATTAATTTATTGCGCTAAATTATATTTTATAGAATTCCGCCGTTAAAATTTTATAAATTTAACTCAAATTTCTAAAATATTAAGCTTCAGACTTGAATTATAAATCGTGCAATCGCCGATTTTATCAATATCTAAAAGCGGATTATGCACGTGTCCGCAAAGGATTATTTTTGCTTTTAAAAGTCCGTGCTTTAGCACTCGAAAAAGCTCTTTATCACCAAAATCTCTGCCGCGCTCTATGGACGTTCGCGTATGTGCAGGCGGAATATGCGTAAGTAGCACGTCGCACTCTGCAAAATCCAAAATATCCGCGCAGAGATAAGGGGCGCAGCCAAATTTAATACCCTCAAGCGTCTTAATATCGCCATCCGCATAAATATTAGACGCTCGTATCCAAGAAACGTCGCCAGACTCACTCACGTCATGATTTCCGCTACATACAAAGATAGGCTTTTTAAAATTTTCTAACCACCGCTTCACCCACGCTTTTTGTCCTATGATATCTTTTTGGTTTGTGTCTATCAGATCGCCGCTTATGCAACAAATGTCAAATTCTAAGCTTAAAATTCGATCAAATTTAGCTTTATCGAAATGTAGATCACTCGCATGTAGAATTTTCATAACGTTTTTGAACTACCGCTTTTATATAATTTAGAAACCTTGCTCGCTAACGATTTTAACTTCTCTTTCATTACCTATCCGTTTTTTGAAATTACGCACATTATATCTAAATTTAAGTAGCCATATTCCCGTTATAAGTGAAATTGAAGCAATTTATAAAATTTAAAATTCTCATTTTATAAATAAATTTGATAAAATTTAGCCATTTCTTGATTATAATCAATTTTTTTGCCTAAATAAAATCTTAAAATTACCAACTAAATTTTTTATAAAGGATTTCTATGAGCGACAATCTAGAGATGTTCTGTCATCAGTGCCAAATGAGCGCGCCCGAGGGCTGCGGCGCCAAAGGCCAAGATCGCGGCACCTGTGGTAAAACCTCCACGCTGGCGTTACTTCAAGACACTATGGTTTTCGGACTTAAAGGCCTTAGCGCCTACCGCCACCACGCCCGTGAGCTCGGCGCCGATACTAGCGCGGTCGATACCGTTATGGCGGATACGCTGTATTTCACGCTGACGAACTCAAATTTTAACTTTGACGAGCATATCGCGCAGCTAATGGCCGTCGGAAGCGCGGGCGTGCAGATGATGGATATCTTAAGCGAGGCGCATACTGCAAAATTCGGCGTACCGACCCCGGTTAAGGTAAGCCAAAACAAGGTCGAGGGCAAGGCGATTTTGGTTAGCGGACACAACCTGCATGCTCTTGAGGCGCTACTAAAAGCGACCGAAGGCAAGGGTATCAATATCTACACCCACTCCGAGATGCTTCCTGCGCACGGCTATCCGCAGCTTCGCAAGTATCCGCACCTAAAGGGCAACGTCGGCAAGGCGTGGTTCGATCAGACCAAGCTTTTTAACGAATTTAAAGGCGCGATTTTGATGACCACGAACTGCATCGTGCCGCTTCGCTCGTCCTGTAGCTACGCAGACAGGCTGTTTGGCTACTCTATCGCGGGCACAGACGGCATCAAACATATCCAAAACGACGATTTTACGCCGCTCATCGAGTGCGCGCTTGCGTGCGGCGACGTGAGCATGGACAGCGACGAGAGCTTGGTGACGGGCGGACACTACAAGACGATTTTAAGCCTTGCGCCGCAAATTTTAGACGCGATCAAGTCGGGTAAAATCCGCCGCTTTTTCGTCATCGCAGGCTGCGACGCGCCGGGCAAAGGACGCGAGTATTACCGCGAGCTAGCGCTTAGCCTGCCGAAGGACTGCGTGATTTTGACCTCTAGCTGCGGCAAATTCCGCTTTAACGACGTGGATTTCGGAAACGTGCCCGGCACCGAGCTTCCGCGCTATATTGACCTTGGCCAGTGCAACGACAGCAACGGCGCGGTCAAGATTGCCCTAGCGCTTAGCGAGGCTACGGGCATCGCGGTAAACGACCTGCCGGTCTCGATCGTGCTGATGTGGATGGAACAAAAGGCGGTCATCATCCTGCTTGCGCTGTTTAGCCTAGGCGTTAAGAACATCAACGTGGGGCCTACGGTGCCTGAGTTTTTCAACGACGAAATTTTGGGCTTTTTGGTGCAAAATTTCGGCCTTCGCCTAATCAGCGGCGACGCGCAGGCGGATCTGAAATACTTCCTGGGCGAATAAATTTCATAGAGAGGCAAATCGGGTAAATTTAATTCGGCAAAGCTTCGATTTTAAATTTACCCTTTATACGCCGCTTTTAGCGAAGCTAGCCGATCCACTCCGCGGCTATTTTGCGCCGACGCTCATATTTAAATTTTACGACTATGCCGTCCTTCTTAATTTAAATTTTAAAATTCCATAATCTCGCCAAATGTTTAGAAAAATTTAATTAAGTGCTTTTTTACACATTCAAATTCCAATCGCCTTTGCTATTACAATCCTTCTTTTTCTGTGTAAGTATTTATCTTATCCGTATCGCCGCCGCTTATAGTAACCGCTATAGTGTAACCGTCTTGATGCTTGGTATCTCATAAAATTTTCCATATCATCTCATTTTTCGCTATCAGATATTGAAATTTAGTGCCATTAAAATTTTAAATAAATATAGTATTTTCACAGGATTTTTAATCGGAATTTGAATACGGATTTTAATCTAAATTTTACTCATAAATTTTGAGATTATTTTATGAGTGCATGACGTACGGCTTGTGGGAATAAAATAAATTTTAAGC
>NZ_CALEDC010000090.1 GCF_937949835.1 uncultured Campylobacter sp. | reverse complement strand
GTTTAAAGAGGGCTATCCGCTTAGATCCGAAAATATCCCTGCGTACGAAAAATTTGCCGTAGACGCCTTTAAGCTCGCCGTTAGCGCAGCCAAAGCGCAGACGCAGATCCACACGCATATGTGCTATTCGGAGTTCAACGACATCATCAAAACGATCGAGGCGATGGACGCCGACGTCATCAGCATCGAGACCGCTCGCAGCGGCAACGAGCTGCTTAAAATTTTTAGATCGGTCGGCTACAAGCAGGAGGTCGGCCCCGGCGTTTACGACATCCACAGCCCGCGAATTCCTAGCGTGCATGAGCTCGTAAGCCAGATTCGCGCGCTGCTTGAGGTGCTTCCGAAAGAGCAGCTGTGGATCAACCCGGACTGCGGCCTAAAAACGCGCAAATGGGAAGAGGTGGAGCCGAGCCTAAAAAATATGGTTGAAGCGGTTAGGATCATCCGCGCAGAGGCGTAAATTCCAGGCAACCCGGACTTCGCTGCCGGGCAAATTTCCGCCCGGCAGCCGTTTTGCGATAGAATTATGTGGAACGTTTATTTCGAGCATGGACCATTAAAACATCTGCGCGAAATTTTACTTCGAGCGAGCATTAAAGGGCGGTGAGAAATTTCACCGCGTCCGCTTGGCAAGCATATTTGATAGCCGCTAAGTAATGCAGCGATATGAAATTTCGCGCAAGATTTACTGATTTCGCAGTTGGGCAAGTTCGGGATTTTTTTAAAATGCGGCGTAAAATTTCATCTCGACTGCTAGCTTGGAATTTCATCGCAACTGCTTGCTTGCTTGAGATGCAGAGCGTAAATTTTATCGCGATTGTCCCGAAGGCGGGCTGGGGCAAGCGATAAAATTTTAAAATTTTCACAAATCAGTTCTTGCGCACACAAACCTCGCCAGCCGAATAAAAAACGCTGAAATTTGCAATTTTACGCGGCGTTTTATAGCCGTTCGCGCCGCTAAATTAGAATTTCAAAACACGAGCCAAAGCCGGTATAGTTGCGCTAGAAATTTTAAATTGCAAATTAAAATTTACATTATCTCGTTAGAATGGCTGGATTGCGAAGCAAGATTCGGCTCTGCTAGGTTAAATTTCAGCTCAAACTCAAATCTATGTAGCCGTATTGAAATTTACGGCTAATTTTGCCTGGCGAGCCTGAAGTTGCGTCGCGCTAAAACCAAGTCTAGAGCCAAAATTTTACGATGCGAAGCTCATTGATTTTAACTTGCGTTTTGTTCGAAAGAGCGAGGCTAGCGCAAGGCGCGTTTGCGTTACCATAAAATTAAAAGAGCCTTTATGGAGGCGCAGGTCTGCAATTTGCGGTAAAAATTAAAAGCTATGATTTTGGCTCATAAGGCGCGTAGCTTTTAGATGGTTTCTATCGCGCCTTAAAGTGAGATTTTGCTTAGTAATTTTGCGCGATAGATTTTAACGGGCGGAATTTTATCATCGCTGCAAAATTTTTTGGCTTTTAAAATTTTGCTTTGTAGAATTTCAGCCCTCATAGTTGTGATGAAGCGTGGCTCATCTTATTTCGTAGGATTTTAGCGGCATCGCGCACCTAATTTATATGGCATGATTCCAAGGCGCTTATTTTGAAATCCTGCGGTTAGAACCTGCGAGACTGCGTTTGCGAGGTTTTGTAAGAATTTGATGGCAAAGCGCTCAACGCGTTTAAAAATTTTATTCGTGTGCAGAGCTCTCATTTGCGTTTCAAATTTTGCCATTGTGGCGGAATTTTGCTCACGTGGCAAGGGCTTGCATGCAAGCCGTCCGTGAATCTAAGGATTTGGACGCTATATTTATTAGCGTGTTTAGCGACGCAACGCCGCATCTGCGCATAAAATTTCGCGCTGCAAGCGATTAAAAAAGTTTTTGGCTTTTTCGCTTCGTATAAATTTCGCGCCGCGAGCGTTTAAAAGCCGCAAGAGCTTTAAAAATTTAAATTGGAAAGATTGAATGACATTTTTTTCGCCCGAGTTTGTCCTTGCTTTTTTAGCGTTTTTAATCGTTTATTGGACGCTCAAAAATCATATTTTCGCGCAAAAAATCCTGATCCTGCTAGCAAGCTATGGCTTTATGTGCTCCGTAAATCCGCGCTTTGCGCTGGTGCTTGCAGTCTATAGTGTTTTCGTATATTTTGCAGGTGTGTGTATCGCGCGCGCTAATCGCGTAGTCGCAAAAGCCATACCGCCCGCAAAGCAGTCCTCGCACAAGAAAAAGCTCTCGCGTAAAGCGGCAGCCAAGCAGATGAGCGCAACAAAACAAGCTGGCATAGCAAAGCAGATGCAAAAAGCGGGGCTAGCGAAGCAGATTCCGTTACCAACTGCGAAGGCGCGCGCAGTGATGCTTGCGGCAGCTACTGGCGGCTTATTTTTTCTCGCATTTTTTAAATATTACGGCTACGTCAGGGAGTTTTTCAATGCCGTGCTTGCCGCGCTGCACCTAGGTGCCGTCGATAGCGTGGCGTTTCCGCTTGGAATTTCATATTATGTTTTTATGTCGATCACCTATTTCGTCTCGGTCTATAGGCGCGAATGCGGCGAGCAGGGCTTTTTGAGCTTGGCGTGCTTTTTAGCGTTTTTCCCTAGCGTCGTGATGGGTCCTATCGGGCGCGCTAGCGCTGCCAAGGGCGTAGAGCCAGTACTGCCGCAGTTTGATCGCTTCAAGCACTTTGGCAATGCCGATGAAATTTATGTGCTTATAATTTTTGCCTTAGTTAAGATGTTGCTTATTAGCGGTTATTTGGGCGCGTATTATAGCGATGTGATTTCAGGCGTTTACGGCGACGAGCCTGAGTCCTCCACGGCGCAAATTCTAGCTGCACTGCTGCTTTACGGCGTGGTGCTTTATACGAATTTTAGCGGTTTTATCGATATGGCGCGTGCGCTTGGGCTTGCGATGGGCTTTAAGCTGCCGCAGAATTTTAATATGCCCTACGCGGCTAAGAATTTAGGCGAGTTTTGGGATCGCTGGCATATCAGCTTATCCACGTTTATACGCGATTATATTTATATCCCGCTTGGTGGCTCGCGCAATGGCTTTGCGCGCACCTGCGTAAATTTGCTAATCGCATTTGCGCTCTCGGGCATCTGGCACGGCGCGGGATTAAATTTTTTGATTTGGGGGCTTTTGCACGGAGTGGCGCTTGTGTTTTTAAAATGTCTTACCAAAGTGGGCGTAAAGCCGCTAAATCCGCATTTGGCGCTTTTTTGCACCTATATTTTTGTAAGTTTCGCTTGGATTTTTTTCGCCAATTCCCTTCCAGATGCGGCGGCGATTTTGAGCGCTTTTACCCGCGCACGAGCTTTCGGAGATATTAGCGAGCTAGCGGTGCTTGCGGTGATTTTAGCGGGGATTTTTGTTTATCCTAAAATCTCAGCTCTTAAAGATACTTTGATCGCGCTTTTTGCCGAGCTGCCGTTTTTACCTAAAGCTCTCGTGCTCGGCGTGATTTTTACGCTGATTTTTGCGCTGATGCCAAGCGGAATTCCAAATTTCATCTACGCAGGATTTTAGATGCTTAGGTTTGTTTCGACTCTGCTTTTTGCGCTGCTTTTCTCGGCATTTTTTATGCAAGGCTCGCTGCTTTATTATTTGGAGCAGAGATTTCACGATGATTTTGGGCTGGAAGAATGGCTGCGCCGCTCGCCGTTTCGCGTAGGCGGAGAGATCTACGAAAAGATTGCAAATGGCGCAGATAAGCTAGAGCAGCGTATCAAAGGTGGGGATCTTAGCAAGGATGAGGACGCAAGTCCGCATAGCGGAAGCAAAAATTTTAAAAAACCTGCGCAAGATCGTATGGCGGAAAATCAAGCTTTACAAAGCATGGGGGCGCGA
>NZ_CALEDC010000089.1 GCF_937949835.1 uncultured Campylobacter sp. | reverse complement strand
TAAAAACTGATGGTTTAAACAATTCAAATCCTACAAATATAGTACTTACTGCGCTTATAGTCGAGGAAACCCCGACTAGCACGACGTTTGATAGCAGATCCGTGCTGCGTATAGCGCGCGCTAAAAAATATAGCCCCACAGCTAGGCATATCATAGATATAAGTCCGACGCCCTCCAACGCACCCACTTTATCTACATTCTTGATATATCTGCCTACCGCATTTAACGCCTCAAGCCCAAACGCTATGTAAAGGGTAGTTTTGGCAGTAGATAGATTTTCGCTCTGCTCTTTAGCGTCATCCGCATAAACATACAGGATTGCTCCCGCGCCTACGGATACATTTAGCTTTCGCACCATATCAGGCAACCTAAAAAAATCGCTAATAAGCCAGATTAAAAATAAAACATTAGGCACCGAGAAAATAACCATAAAATGAAAAAAGCCCTGTTCTATATCTTTTAGGTCTGATGCTTGCACGCCCAAATCCGGACGAGATGAGTTTACAAGCGCCAACAGCTCGTTACCTTCTATACTCGTCCACATGACAGCAACCACTACTAAAAAAAGCCAGATGAGAAATGGCAGCCCGCCTAAAAGCTGAAAAATCGCGGAGATTATATGCCCAAGATAAAATCTATGCGCGCCGAAAGGCCCGAGGAACATATAAAACGCGTAGGCTTTATTTAGATCGTAAGCCATAGCTGAGCTTTGCGTAGAGTTAATTCTATCGGAATTTAAGGAAGCTGAATTTCGCCAAGTGGAATTCTGCTCTGTAAAATTCTGCGAGTTCGCAGCATTTTCGGTAGAATTCAAACTTTTAGCGTTAGAATCTTGCTCGCTAGAGCCTGTCGCGGCAGAATCTCGCAAAATAGAATTTTCTTCATCCAAGCCTTGAGCTGCAAAAGCTAAATTTTGCTCCGCAGAATTCTGTGGAGTAAAATTTTGCCTTATGGAAGTGGAATTTTGCTCTATAGAATTCTGAGCCGCAGAATTTTGCTCTATAGTATCATCCGCCGCAAGTTCTTCTTGCGCTAAATCTAAATTCTCAGATTGCTCCTGTGGTTTCTCATCCAGGGGCTTTTTTTCTTCGCCACTTTTACGTCTTATACTGGCTAGCGACGCAGGATTGCTGCTGCCGCCCCAAATATCTTCGCCCATCTGCTCTCCTTGATTTTTAAAGCAATTTTACCTGAAATTTAAGGAATTTTTGTATATTCGCCGCTACAAATTCAAAACAAAGGACAAAAATGCCAACAGTAACATTTCAAGGAAAGCCCGTAGAGTTAAGCGGGCAAGAGATAAATCTAGGCGATCGCGCGCCGCAAGTGCGCTTAGTAGCCCAGGATCTAAGCGAAATCGAGATCGCTAACGGCAAGCACGTGCAAATTATCGTCGCCGTGCCGTCGCTAGATACGCCCGTCTGCGCGACGGAGGCACGTAAGTTCAACGAGCGCGCCGCATCGCTTCCTAACACTGAAGTAATCGTCGTTTCGATGGATTTACCGTTTGCGATGGGGAGGTTTTGCACGACTGAGGGGATCAAAAATCTACGCGTTGCAAGCGATTTCCGCGATAAGGAATTTTGCCGCCGCTACGGCACCCTCATCGCCAGCGGCGCATTAGCAGGTCTTAGCGCCAGAGCAATCTTCGTCATAGATACTGCAGGCGTCGTGGTTTATAAAGAGCTCGTAAGCGACATAGCCTCTGAGCCCGACTACGACGCAGCGCTAGATTTTGCAGAGCTCGTCGCTCGCAACAGCTGCTCTAACTGAGCAAGATAATAGATCCAAGGTTTGGATAATTTTCGCCTCGCTTTAGTTCACTACTTTAAGCAAATTCGCCCTACTGCAAGTAAAAAACGAAGTAGGGCGCTTAAAATTCTACTTCAATTTTACATTTTGATTTTATGCTTTAATTTGCGCTCCAGCGTACGCAAAGCTGTTAGCGCACTGCGATAGCAAGCGGATGAGAACAAAATTTATAGGATCGCCTGCTGCTAAATTTTAAATTTAGCAGCAGCGGGAGTTGAAATTTTAAATTTGCTCGCTTAGCCACTCCGCGCGATAAATTCGCTAAAAGAGATCTCCCGCGCGTAAAATTTAACTCCGAGCGAGGCGAGTTTGTCTTGTAGCGACAGCGCCAGCTCCTCTATGCCGCTAAATACGCAAAGCGGCAAATTTTGCGCCCTCTCTTTAGTCGCCGCAAAGCTCTCGTTTTCAAAAAATTTCTTTAAAAATACGAGCGTTTTTACCTTATCCGCGACCTTGATCGGCTCCCAAGAGCCAGCGCCGTGATAGGCAAAATACACGGGCGAAGCGTCCCCCAGGGCAAAATCTACAAAAAACGGATCGTCCATGCCGTTACGCGCGATGACCCGCCAGCTCTTGCGCCACTGCCCGGGTGCGTTATCTGCTAGCTCCTCGCCCGTTTTGCGGCTAGCAAGCCTATACCCCTCCTGAAAACTCTCAAACTCGCCCTCCTCTGGATAGAAAAACGGCAGCAAAATGGACTCTGAAACGATGCGTTTGCGGATAAAATTCTGGATCAAATTCGGGATTTGCACGGCACGACCTTTGGGTTAAATTTGAGCGAATTTTAGCAGAGTTTTTAGTTCGCACAAAATTTACGTTCAAATTTGATGAGCACGAAAGAAGTAAATTACGCTCAAATTTGGTGAATTAAATTTAAGCATAAAAAGACAAGCGGAAGTATCGCGAGATGATTTTGAGAGTTGTGCAGAAATTTTAAGTCAAGGCTAGACAAGTAGTCTGCCGCAGACTTAAAATTTCAAATCTCTCTCAAAAGCACTCGCGAGACGACGCGTTAAATTCTACAAAGATTGTAGGATTTTAGGTTTACTAAACGCCTGTATTGGCTTAATCTCCCCCTTAAATTTCTCAATCTGCGCTAGCACGGTGTGAGCCGAGTTGCTTTGTGCGAGACTTGACGTGCCTTTATCGAACGTAAGCACGTTTACGCAGCCGTGCTGGCAGAGGCTCTTCTCGCCCCAAACCTCGGGATCGTACCACGCGCCCTCGCAGATCGCTGCGACGCGCTCGGGCACGATGTCGGTAACGAGCACGCCTGCCAAAATTTCGCCGCGGTCGTTGAAAACGCGCACGATGTCGCCGTTCGCAAGCCCGCGAGCTTCGGCGTCTTTTGGATTTATTAGCACCGGTTCTCTGCCGCTAACCTCGGCAAAATTTCTGATGATCGAGTTGTTTAGCTGGCTGTGCAGGCGGTAGCGAGAGTGCGGGCTTACGATGTGAATCGGATACTTCGCCGTCTTTTTCGCATCGCCTAGCCACTCTTTAGGCTCGATCCAAGTAGGCATCGGCGGGCAGTCGGCATAGCCCATCTTAGCGATTACGGGCGAGTAGAGCTCGATCTTACCCGACGGCGTGCCGAGGCGGTTTTTGGCGGGATTTTCGCGGAATGCCGCAAGGCGCGTGTATAGCGCGCTGCTCTCGTCGTCCTTTTCAAAGCGCACGAAGCCTTTGTCGTAAAATTCCTCAAAGCTAGGCATCGTTATATTTAGGCCTTTGGCTTGCTCTACGGCATCGGCGTAGAATTCTTTCATCCAGCCTAACTCGTCCTTGCCCTCGCTAAAGACCTCGCCGTATCCCCAGCGCTTGCAGATCTGCTCGCAGATCCAAAAGTCGCTCTTGCTCTCGCCCATCGGCTCGATTGCAGGTCTGTAAGCGACTATATATTCGCCCGTAGCGCCCGTTTGGTTGATGTCGTTGCGCTCGACCTCGATCGCGACGGGAAGTACGATGTCGCTAAGCTTCGCCGTGCTCGTCCAGTAAGGCTCGGCGGTGATGACGGTGTCAAATTTACGCCACTGCTTGACGATATTATTCACGTCTTGATGGCGCGTAAACATCGATCCGCACGCCATATAAGCGACTCTCATATGCGGTAGCTTGATCTTGGTGCCGTCGTAGTCGATCTGCTTGCCTGGATGCTCCAGCGCCTCGATGCTGCGAGAAGACGGGATGGTAATGTTTTTCGCACTTTTCCAAGGCGCAGAGCCCGTGTTTTCGTATTTCTCATCTATGCGCGTGCTAAGTCCCTTTAAAATCGGAGCCACCTTATTCGTAGCGCCCGCAGAGCCGTAGCCTAGGCTAAATTCAAAGCCGAGCCCCTCCTTGCCGATATATCCCAGCATCGCATTAAGCGCCACTAGCGCCCAGAAAGGCTGCTCGCCGTGATCTGCGCGCTGCAAACCGCGACCGATCAGGATCGTGGTCGGCTCCTTTGCAAGTGCCGTAGCAAATTTCGCAATAGCCTCCTCGCTAAGTCCGCAAATTTTGCTCGCCCAAGCTGCGTCCTTTACGATTTTATCGCTCTCGCCTAGAAAATACGCTTTAAATTTATTAAATCCGACGGTGTATTTTTTGATAAATTCCTCGTCGTAGAGGTTGTTCGTAAAGAGATAATGGCACATACCGATGATGAGCGCGGTGTCGGTGTTTGGGCGCACGATGATATCTTCGCTACCGAAGTAGCGCGCGGTGTCGTTTCTCATCACGTTTACGCTGTAGGTTTTGATGCCCGATTTTTTAAGCTCTTGCATGCCGATGTAGCCGTCGTGCGTAGGCGGAATGGATGAAATTTGATTGGTTACCGCAGGATCGGTCGCCCAAAATACGACGTTTTTGGCGTTTTTGACGATCGCTTTCCACGTAGTAGGCGCGTCATAAACGGCGCTTGAGCCCAGCACGTGAGGCATGATAACGAGCCCCGCGCCGGTCGAGTAATCACCGCTTTCCTCTACGTAGCCGCCTAAAATTTTAAGCATTCGGTGCGCTACGGTGCGTCCCCAGCCGATCTTGCCGCTGCCGCCCCACCAGTAGCATTCGCCATAGATCGCCTCGGCGCCGTATTTGTCGAAATTTTCTTTCAAAGCCTTCGCCGCTAGATCAAGCGCTACGTCCCAGCTAACTCGCACGAACTCCTCTTTGCCGCGCAGTTCGCTCTTTGCCGCGCCTTTTGCTTTTAGATAGCTTTTGCGCACCATCGGATAGAGCACGCGGTTTTCGTTCTGCACGGAATCAGGTAGGCTGTAATTCATCGTGTTTGGAAATTTATCGCCCTCAAAATCGCTTACCGAAACTATCTGCGATGAGTTTAAATTTAGCCAAAAAGTGCCGAATCTATTCGCGCCGAATACCTTTTTGTTATCAAAAATCGTCTGCGTGACCCCCTCGATCCTGCTAGCGCTTGCCGCGCTTGCGCCTAAAATCCCTGCCTTTAAAAAGTCTCGCCTTTTCATCTGATCTCCTTTATCATTCAGGTTTTTTTGCGTTGTGTTGTAGATATTTTATGATCAAATTTAGCTCGTCGCCCTCGAGCGCTACGTAGTTTGCATTGATCATCTCTTGTAAATTTGCAGGCCACTGATTTGCCGTGAAACTCTTTGGCTCATGCAGGCGGTGACACGCCGAGCAGATCTGCTCGTAGTTTGTCTTTGCCTCCGCATAAAGCACCTTAGCGTCCTTAGCTACGGCATCTGAGCTGATTTCGTAAATTCCCTCCGCCTCATACCAGATCTCGCCGTAATCGTCCTCGAGCTTTTTGCCCTTTTTAAAATTTGCTTCGGCTTCGTTCGTAAAAATCGCGTAAATTTCAGCCTCTTTCATATTTTTTTGGATTTGAAGCTGATAGTTTTCGCTCACGACGCCTTTAATTTTAATCTTGGTAACGCTGCCATCGCTGGATATCACCTCGATCGGCGTTAAAATTTCAGCCTCGCCGATAGTTTTTCCGTCCTGCGAGATCGCCGTGGTTTTGGAGATCACCTCGCCGCCGAAAAGCGAACACGCACAGACAAATGAGATAAAAATTTTCCTCATAAAGTATCCTTTCTGGGTTGTCTTTAACGCGAATTATAAATCAAAGATAAATTTAAATTTGTCGCGATTGCGACGAATTTATCCTTTTTATGTAAAATTTACGTGAAATTTTATGCAAAGAGCTGCTATGATAGATAGACTAAATAACGATTACAGCGAGAAATTCGACTTTTTAAGCAGGGAGCGGATTGCTAAATTTAGGCGCGAAAGCTACGCTCGCGGCGACGTGATCTACGCGCAAAAGTTTAAATTTATCATTCTGCTGCGCGGCAGGGCGAAGCTAAACTGCTACGAAAACGGCAAGGAATTTATCTTTAGCTTCGTAAAAAGCGGCGCCTACGTCTGCTTGGATAAAAACACGAGCCTTGAAATTTTAAGCGACTGCGAGACGCTACAGATCAACATCTCGGAGCTTTTTGAGCTGCTTGGAGACGAGTTTTCAAGCTCGATCATAAACGCGCTTATCAAAAACATCTACTCACAACGGATTTTAATTAAAGAGATCGTCTTTGCGAAAATCCAGACGCGGATTTTAAATTTTCTAAATCGCATCGCAAACGCAAATAAGATCGTGGAGCTTCCCTTTAATATAATGACGTTAGCAAGCCTGCTCGGTGCGCCTCGCCAAAACGTCTCCTCTGCGATTACGAAGCTCGTAAACGACAAAAAGATCGTGAAATTAAAGGGCAATAGGATTAAAATTTTATAGTCTGAATCTGCGCGGCGGTCTAAATTTAAACATAAAAGGCTGTTTTAAGCGAAACCGCCTCGTAAAAAAGGGCTAAAACCAAAATGGAATTAGCCCTAAATTTAGCCTATTTGCAAAGACTATGCAGGCGCTTAAAAAAATCGAGCCTCTGCTTGCGGGTCGCAACGGATCGTCTCCAAAGCGGTTACCTCCGTTAGTGCCTTGCTGGATAAAAAATACGATCAATACTACCGGGCCTATTATCGGGACAAGAATTAACAGATAAAACCAGCCACTTCTATCGGTATCATGCAAGCGCCTCACCGCTACGGTGATAGAAGGTAAAAGTATTGCCAATAAAAAGATTGAGTTAATGAAACCGATCATTCTACCGGAACTCGTAACGGCATAGGTGCCTAAAAAGCCGTCCAATACTAACGTTACGATTCCTAAAAGTGCCGCAAATAATGCAAACCACCAGTACTCTGAACGTGGTGCACGCCCCTCAAAATTGCAATAATTCTCTTTGAGACAAGTGCGAACAGACTCCATAAAAGTCATCTCAAACTCCTTTTTAAAAAATAAGATGAATTATATAATAATGGCACTTAAATTTGTCCTTTATATTGATTAAATTTTAAAATTTACCTCCGCCGCCGCGCTGTCTGGCAAATACATTAAAATTTATCTCGAATGAACTTAATAGCGAGCTGTTTGATAAGCGGAGGAGGGTAGGTTAGGCGGAACAAATTTTGCTTTTTCGCTCGCGCTAAATGACAAAGTAGGGCGGATGCGACTAGCGCAACTATAATAGCGAATTTATCTGCTTTACACCGCCATATAGCCGCTCAAATTTTAAAATTTACTTCTCTTTGCGGCTTAAAATTTTAGAAATTTTTGCAGCGTCGTAAGTTTTCGCCTGCGCTTTTAGAAACTCGCAAAGCCCCTTCTGCTTGCAAAGGCCGCGAGAGAGCAAAAACTCCGCCGTCATCTCGTCATCCAGCACCACAGCTACTTTGATAAGCGTTTCGATCTCCTTTTTATCGATGCTTGCAAAGCTTTGGAATTTTAAAATTTCGTCCAAATAGCATAATCTCCCATCGCGGAATTCTTTAAATTTGGTGCCCGCGGCAAACTCCCTCGCAGCAAGCGGCAGCGCCTCTTTATATCCGAGAATGGAAACGTTATTGTCGCTTAAAAATATTAATTCGCTGCCCGCAACCGAGCCGACCACGTCTTTCGTATCTCGCGCGCCGTTTGCAATCAAAAACTTAAATGCCTCGAAATTATCGTTTGCCGCGGCATCTCGCAGCAGCCCGCTAGCCTTGACGTCCGCGCCGTTTCGCACCAAAAGCTCTAAAAGCCGCATCGCATCGGCGCTATCAAAGTGATAAAGCTTCGCCGTCTCGCCGCTAAATTTCGAGCCGAAAAAGATCGCGAGCTTTAGCGGCGAGAAATAACCGCCGTCTCCGCCGTAATTGAGATTTGGTTTAAATTTAAGGATTTTTTCTATCCGCTCGAAGTCGAATTTTGAATTTCGCAGCACCTTCGGATTAAAAATGAAAGCGGTGAAAATTCTATCTTTAAACTCCCCGAAATCCTCGTCGATCCTGCCCCTGTTTTGCGCCGCGAATTCTAAAAGCGCATCCAACCCCGCATCTATCTGCGCATCGCTAGCATTTTCATCGTAAAAAATTTCAAAATTTGGCTGCGATAAATTTGACTCTGCTTGCTGTGAAGCAGAAACTCTCGGGTCATCCTTATCGGCGCCGAAAGCGCAGCCCGCAAGTAAAAGCCACAAAAAGATAAAATTTTTCATATCGCCCTCGCTTAAATTTTGCGCGATTATATCAAATCTAAGGCTAAATTTAACGGCGTCTTGAAATTTCATAAAAAGCAAACGGCAAATAAATTTAGCCTAAAAAAGCGCCTTTTGATCTTAATTTCGCTAGAATTAGCCGTAAATAACCTAAACAAAGGAGCGGCAAATGAAACTACTTTTTACTTTGATCTTGCTTTGTGCGGGGCTTTTTGCAAACACGTTGCAAGAGATCAGAAATAGCGGCGTCATCAGAGTAGGCGTCAGAGATGGCAGACCGCCTTTTAGCGAGATTAGCGGTGGTAAATTTGAAGGCTTTGAGATCGAGCTTGCCAATGCGATCGCAAAGGCGATTTTCGGTGCCAAACAAGGCGAAGTGCAGTTTGTCTCTCTAAGCGCCGCCGATCGCGTCTCGTATCTAGTCAATAATAAAGTCGATATAGTTGCAGCTACCTTCGTCATCGATTCGGCGCGCAAAAATCATGTAGACTTCTCGATGCCGTATTTTTCGACCAATCTCGGCGTACTAACTCGCAAAGCAGACGCCATCAAAGATATATCGCGTTTGCGCGATATGAGGCTCATAACCGAAGAGGGCACGACCGTAGATAATTACCTCAAAAAAGAGAAATTTAGCAACGTAAGCTACTGCAAAAGCACGAGCGAATGCTACGCGATGATCCGAGACGGCAAAGCCGACGGATACATCAACCTTAACATCACGGTGCTAGCCTACGCCGTCGTGGACGATACGCTCGAAGTGCCGTTTAAAAACCTA
>NZ_CALEDC010000088.1 GCF_937949835.1 uncultured Campylobacter sp. | reverse complement strand
AAATCGCGTTGCCGTTATCGGCAAAATTTCAGCGCCATGGTGCAAAAGCTCGCGCTAAAATATACGATCAAAATGCCCCAAAGGGCGCAAAATTCAGTAAATTTAAGGAGAGAAAATGTGTGAGAGCCAAAATTGTACGTACCAAACCGCGTGCGAGCTGCCTAACGTAAGGCTGATCAAGCACCCGCTGATCGAGCATAAGCTCACGATCCTGCGCGATCGGGGGACCGATCCGTTTCAGTTTCGCATGCTCGTCGATGAGATCAGCTACCTGATGATGTTTGAGGCCACGCGCGATCTGGCGCTGCGCGAGGTGAGCGTGCATACGCCCGTGGCGCAAACCAGCGCGTATAAGCTCGCCACGAAGATCATGATCTGCCCGATTTTGCGCGCCGCGCTGGGGATGCTAGATAGCGTATTTAAGCTTATGCCCGACGCTAGCGTGGGGTTTTTAGGCTTTCAGCGCGACGAAAAGACCGCGCAGGCGGAGTTTTTTTACGCCAAACTGCCCGCAGATGCCGCAGAGCGCACCGCAATCATCATCGATCCGATGTTTGCGACCGGCGGCACGGCGATCGATGCGGTGAAATTTCTGCTGAAAAACGGCGTTAAAAAGATCAAATTTATCTCCATCATCGCAGCGCCCGAGGGGCTTCATAGATTTAGCGAGATCTACCCGCAGGTCGAGGTTTTTACCGCGGCGATCGACGAGAGATTAAACG
Organism: uncultured Campylobacter sp.; assembly: GCF_937949835.1. Taxonomy (GTDB): domain Bacteria; phylum Campylobacterota; class Campylobacteria; order Campylobacterales; family Campylobacteraceae; genus Campylobacter_B. The sequence continues at coordinate 2,302 of NZ_CALEDC010000088.1, read as the reverse complement.
AGCAAAAATATATCGTGCCGGGCCTCGGAGATGCGGGAGATAGGGTATTTAATACGCTGTGAGTTTACGCGGCGAAGGGCTGCTTTGTGCCGCGTTAAATTTGCGTGGGATAGTATATTTGTGCGGCGATAAATTCATCGGTAGCAAGCTTTAACTGCAATGGAATTTTACGCGACGCGAAATCTATTTATAAATATGCGAGTTGTCGCCGCTCGGAATTCCGTCGCGCCAATAAATTTGGCAGGGCGCGTATTTTTACAGTGTGCGCAATACGTAGTGAAATTTTAAATTTCGCAGCGCCGTAAATTTGATGCGCTTTAAAATTTTAACTCGTCGTGGAATTTGCGGTATTTTGAAATTTATCAAATAAAATTTGAGCTCCGCGATGTATAAAACACGGCGGCAGAGCGTAATCAAAAATTCAAATTTTAGCCCGCTGCAAAATATCGCGCAACGTCCGCGCCGCAAAATTTACAAATAGCAAAATTTATAAAAATCGCGCTGCAAAATTCTTACTAAGCAATCCGGTAAAGAAGTAGGGCGGCGGCGCGTCGGACGTACGCGAGGAGTAAAATTCTTACCCAAACGATCCGTCAAATGCGCTTAAATGAAATTTAAAATTTAGCGAGCAAAATTTTGCCTTACTTCACCAGCCCCGCTTCCCTTAAAAAGCAACTCGGCTCGTAGCTAACTTTTCTGATCTTATCAAATTTCGCGTAGCTTAGCACCAGCTCGTCGCGCGCTCTGGTGACCGCCACGTAAAATAGCCGCCGCTCCTCCTCCAGGCTGCCGCCCATCGCCATTAGCTTGAGGTTCGGGAAGCGGTTTTGCGCCAGATCGATGAGATAGACGCTGCAAAACTCAAGCCCCTTGCTTGCGTGCACGCTGAGCAGATTTACCCCCTCGCCCTCGCTCATCTCCTTTGCGCCCAGAGTTATGAAGTTATAAAAGCTCTGCGGATCCGCGTATTTGCCCGCGATCTGCTCTAAAATGCCGCATTTATCGTAGATGCGGGAGATCTCATCCTTTTTGCGCTCATCGTCTATCTTGCCGTTTTTCAGCGTTGCGCGCTTTGTCGCGATGAAATCCGCCACAAGCGCGAAAAGGCGCGAGTCTTTGATCTGCGAAATCAGCGTAGCGGACCTTGCAGCAGAGCCGCTTTTTTTAAAAATTTTATAAATTTCGTGCAAAAATACGGCGCCGCCTTCGGTGATTTTATTATGTTTTAGCACCGGATGCGAGCGAAAAAACTCGTCAAATTCCAAAGCTTCAAAGCGCGATACCGAGCCGATGATGTCCACATCGTCAAAAAGCCCAAGCTGATAGTTTTTCCTCTTTTTTTCAAAAATTTTAACGCTCTCGTCGGGGCGCAAAAGACCTGCGTGAATACTTCCGTGTCCAAGCGCGATTAGCGCGTCGAAAAGCTCCTTGCTCAGCGCGCTGCCGACGCCTCTTGCGTATTCGCACGTGCTCATAAATGCCATCATATCTTTTGGGTTTATTATCATCGCGAAGATGTCCGTAAAGGCCTTGATCTCGCGGCTTTCAAAAAAGCTCACGCCGCCTTTTCGCTTCGCGCCGATACCGAGCTCCTTAAGCGCGACCTCGACGCCGTCGGCGCTGGAGTTGTTGCGAAAGATGACGGCGATCTTTTCGCGCGGAGTGCCGCTTTGTGCGATCTGTGCGGCTACGTGGGCGTATTGCGCCGCCGTATCGTCGTAAACATGCAGCCTAGGCGCGCTAAATTTTCCCTCGCGGCCCACGATCAGCTTCTTTTCGTAAAGGCGCGGATTGTTCGCGATGACACGATTTGCAAGCGCCAAAATCGCCGAACTTGAGCGGTAGTTGATATTCAACGCGTAAATTTTAGCGTCTGCAAAGCGCTTACCGAAGCTGCCGATGATGTCGATATTTGCGCCGTTGAAGGCATAAATGCTCTGATCGAAATCGCCGACGCAAAAAAGGCTTTTCGTCGCAAAGGCATCGATGAGGCTTCCTTGCAGCGAGTTCGTGTCCTGATACTCGTCCACTAAAATTTCATCAAACCGAAGCGGCGCGCCCTTTCGCAGCTCATGGCGCATCTTTAGCAAAACGTCGTTGAAATCGGCGTAGTTAAATTTCGCCTTTTCCTCTTCGAACTCGCGCAAAATATCTGCGTAAATTTCGGCAAATTCCGCCTGATCCTCGTAGTTTTTGCTAAACCACGTCTCAAAATCCGCGCTCATCTCCTTGTTTTGATACAGCGAGTACACGTCGTACAGATACGCCCCGCCGTAGGGGCGCGCGTCGCTTACGTGATAAA
>NZ_CALEDC010000087.1 GCF_937949835.1 uncultured Campylobacter sp. | reverse complement strand
TTATACAAAATTTCGCTTTTCACTCCGTTTTATAAAATAATAGATTTGCAATACGACATTGGAATTTTAAAATTTTATGATGATGAAATTTTAAAATTTACAAGGTATGGTTTGCGTAATAATTTTAATTGCGAAGTAAAATTTGGCGCTTCACTGCAAAATTTAATTCCTAAATTTCGGAATTTTATGAAATAAAATTTTAAAATTTTGGTGCGCGGAATTTAAGCGTTATAGCGTTATAAAATTTACGCTCTAACCCGCTCATTTGGTTTATAATTTTTGCTGCCACCGCAAAAAATCCGTCGTGTTCGCACGAGCGAAATTCCGCCACTGATAGCAGAAAGCGCGGCATCAAGCGCAAATCCTCGCTGCGGGTAAAATTCTGTCATTGACGATAAAAGCTAGATTTATCGATACGACAATTCTTGAAGCGCGGTAGAATTTACTAACGACGATAAAAGCATAGTGTGGTTACGGCGAAATTTAAAATTTGCGCCCGCCGAATTTCGCCGCGCCGTCATTTTGTCGTTTAAATTTTAAATTCCATCCGCGTCGGTTTTACCGAAACTAGGCATAAAATCTGATGATTAACTCTCTGGCGAGCGCTAAAATCACGACAAAAATTATAAATTTTAATAAAGATTTTTGTCGTATCGCGACAAGCATAACGATGCCAAATAAAATGAGCGCAATGTCTAAAAATGTATCTTTCATACGCTTAATTGAAATTTAATCAAAATACTAAGTATGATAAGAAGTATTATAAAGCGCAGGATTGAGCGTATGGAGGATAGGTCGCCAAATTCTTTGTCATATTCCTTTTTTACCTCCCACTCGGCTTTCCATGCGAACATTTTTACTATAAAATCCAGCATTTTCATCTCCTTTTTTAAGGCGAGTCGCATAAAAACGAAATTCTGTCGCTCCACGTGAAATTAAAGAATTCTATCTAATCGGCGCTTAAAATTTTTAATTTTGGACTATTTGTCGGCGTTTTGGACGAGCGCTTTTTCGTATTTTTCGATAAAGCTTCGCCCTGCCTCGCATAGGCGGTAGATGAAAATTTTCGACGCCTTGCCTGCATCAAGCCCCGTATCCTTAATGCTTTCGCGCTGCAGGTAGCCCCAGTTTTTATGAATTATGTCAAGAGTCGATTTGATCGAGGTGTAGTTGCGTCCGCTTGCGGCTGCGAATTCGTTCACGGGTCTCATAAACTCCGCATCGCTTTGTTTATTGCGACACAAAAGCCCATCTTCGCCTTGCGATTCGACCAGTTTTAGCGTTTCATAAATGAGTTTGTCTTTTAATTTGATCATCGGCTTTCCCTTATGTAATTGATATGGGTTTGCCAAAATTATATCATAAAATTTATATTTTTATGATATGAGATGTCAATAAATCAGAAGCTAAGCGCGAATTCATGAAACGGCACTACATCGCAGCGGATGCCCTCAATCTCGAGCCTACCGGAGTTTGCCATAGAAACGACTTTTAAGCTCGTGATGCCGAGTCTCTTGAGCGCGCTTAAGATTTTGCGGAATTTTAAAAAGATAATGTCTGCGTCGCTGAATGGGATGACGAGAACCCCCATCTTTAGAGCAGGCAGGTAAAAATCCAGCTCTTTTGTGTAAAAAATCGGCGTATTTAGCCCCAAAAGCTCGCAGAAAAGGACGTTGGCAAATTTTTTAGTGAAGTCCTTTTTGCTTGTTAAAATTTCGCGCATATTAAAATGCGAAAAATATAGCTTTTTTGCGCGCGTAGGTTCGCCAGCTTTGCTTAAAAATCTGATGAAATTTTCCCGCTCAAGTTTGGCGATAGTGCCGTATACGGCATCTTTGGATATTTTGATGCGCGGCTTTAGCGCGGTGTAAATTTTATTTGCGCTAAATGCGGTGTGAACGAAGCTTAGGCACTCTTTGAGGATTAAAATCTCCGTGCGGCTAAAGTTTGCCGTAAGCAGCTTCTGCTCGAATTCTAAGATTTCGGCAGGCGCCATGAAGGGGTTTTTTGCGCCGCCGCCTTGGGCTAAAAACGCCGAAATCATCGAGTTTATCTCGTTGTGGCGCTTGTCGAAGGCAATAAATTCCTCAAACGAAAGCGGCAAAAGCTCAAGCCGCTCAAAGCCCGGCAGGATCAACTCTTTATCGCGAGTAGAAATTATAAAGCGCTTTAAATTTAGCCCCCCAGCGAAGCTTTGAAGCGATGAAATTTCAAAATCGGCGCTACTAAAATTATCTAAAAAAAGCGATGAAATTTGCTTGTTGGCGACTAAAAATTCTTTGATCTCTCGGAAGAAATTTTCACTCCTGCTTTTTGCGCCGTAGAACTCCGCATTTTTTATGTTGTTTGAGCCGCCTGTGCTTGCGTTTTTTATATCTGTATTTTTTACGGCGGCGCGATAAATTTCATCTACGCTGGGCATATCCGCGTCTAGCGTAGCTTCTCTACTTATTTCATATTCATTTGCTTCGCTAGCCTTTGTATTGTCCGCACTATTTCTAGCCGCAAAAATTGCATCATTCACTACCGCCTCTTCAAGGCGTAGATCGGCTAAATTTAGATACAAAATTTCATCTTTTTTAAGTTCTGAAATTTCATTTTTTAGCACGGCGCTTTTGCCAGAATTTAGCACTCCATAGATTATGGTTTTGGGCGAGTCTATACCTCTTTTGCGCGGGATAAAGCCCATAAATTCCGGCGGGTTTTCGTAAAAAAATTTTAGATCATTCATAGCGAGCATTTTAAAATTTTCCTTATTAAAAGGAAATAAATCTGAAAAATATTTATGAGATTTTTATATCCATTTTAAATTTATCCAAAATTTTTGTATT
>NZ_CALEDC010000086.1 GCF_937949835.1 uncultured Campylobacter sp. | reverse complement strand
TACGATGCTTTAGGACGCGTCCATTTCTTGCGGCTAAAGGTATATCCGCTCTCGCTTTGACTGCGATAGGTCGGGTTTCGTATAGTTCTAGTAGATCCGACGATTATCGGCGGCGTAGTGGGATAGGTATTCATTTAAGCCCCCTTATGTAGCCCTCGACTCGCTGCGGCGTCTGGCGGTAAAGCAAGCTCGCGCGTAGGTTTTTTGCCGCCTGTGCGTAGTCTCCCGCTTCGATGCAGCCCAGAGTATGACGGAAGCTCATAAGCCCCGCAAGCCCTAGCTGATATGCCATTTCGGTTAGGGTGTCCTGCACATTTTGCGGCTTGCTCTCTAGCCACGGCAGGCACTGAAAAACCCGTTTTTGAAGCTTCGCAACTTTCAAATTTAGGATTTTTTCCGCTACTTCGCGGCTCATCGGCTCTATCTTTCCTCCGTTGAGTTTAAGTTCGTCGGGACTCAATGCCGAGACCAAAAAGCCGTATCCCACGGTGGGTTTGCCTACGCTATCTTTGTATATCCGCGTGCTAAATCCCTCGTGAGCTTTGATGTTTTCTAGCAGGCTCATACTCCCTCCTCATTCGTGATCTCTATGAATTCTATGTGTTTGCCTATGCAAATTTTGAAAAACGAATTGTATGTCCGAACGGAGTTCGTAACCCCTGCGGCATTATGTCCGTCGCCTACGAGGATACATCCTGCCGTATCTTTCGGAAAGTTACCGGGGTGAATGAGGATGTAGCGCTCTTTCGGCACGCTCTCATTCCACAGAAGCGGACACATTCGCTTTTGGCTCGGGCTAGCATACCACTGCATTTTATAGCGGCCCGCCGGTATGCGCCTATCTTTGCCGCGCTGCGTAGTATCTCCGCCCGCGGGCTCAAGGGTAAAGCACTCAAAAAACCTTTTCCCGTCGTCCGTGATCGTTAGTTTCCCAATCGTGCCATCGTGGATATTTTTAAATCTATTTATCTTGATCCTCACAGTTGCCTCTTTCCTCAAATTTGTCAAAATATTCATCGTGCCTGTTAAGCTTGCTATTGATTGCC
>NZ_CALEDC010000085.1 GCF_937949835.1 uncultured Campylobacter sp. | reverse complement strand
TATCAAAGCGGACGGTTCCGTCGATGTCTGCGATAATCGCGGTATTTTTCGGACGGCGCGCCTCAAATAGCTCCGATACGCGCGGCAAACCGCCGGTGATATCTTTTGATTTCGCAGCAGCCTTCGGCGTCCTAGCCAAAATATCTGCAATCGCTACCTGATCGCCCTTATTTGTAAAAATTGCGGTCTTCGGTCCTAGATTATATTTGATAGGCTCTCCCTTGCTAGGAGTTACTATGATAGCCGGTTTGACGCCCTGAGGTAGGTACTCGTTGATAACTAAACGGCTTTGACCTGTAGTCTCGTCATATTGTTCCGTAGCGGTATATCCAGGCTCGATATCCTCGAAACTGATCTTACCCTCACACTCTGCAGCTACCGGGATAGAATACGGATCCCACTCGGCGATAATCAAGCGATCGTCTTTTTTAGGCTTGGCTATAAGATCATCATTTTTTACGACACTATTATCATCATAGGTAATGACCGATTCGCGCGGTATATAGTGGCGGATCGCCTCTCTGCCGTTTTCATCGGAGATGACTACGTACATACCCTTCTCACTTACGACATGACCTTTTTTGATATCTCTTAGTCTCTCTAAATAATCGCCCTTTAGGATGAAATATTTAAGCGTACCGTTTGCTCCCGCTTTGATCTTTTGGGTTACCGGCTCGCCGTCTTTGACGCGAAGTTCGCTAGCAAACGGAATTCGAGTAGGGATATTCCAGTCTTCTTTTATAACTTCTACTAAACTATCATTTTCTCCAACGGTTTCGCCGTCTTTAAATACGATGTAGAATTTCCCCTCAACTTTACCGCTTACACCCGCAAGCTCGGTAGGCTTAGCTAGATCATGGCGCCGGATAGTATATCTAAATTCTTCCTTCCTACCCTTTAGCGTGATATTCACATCATCGTGGGTTATATCGATGCTTACCTTACCGGTAATTGGAGCTTTGATCTTTGGCTCGACCAAAAGAACTGCGGCATTTCTACGGTTCATCACGATATTTTTGCCGCCGTTTTCATAGGTCTTGACGTTGTAGTATCTAATGAAACCCTCTTTATCGGCGATTACTTGGCGATCTTGCTGCTCGGTAGATGCGGTACCGCCGGCGTGGAAGGTTCGTAGCGTAAGCTGCGTACCTGGCTCACCAATGGATTGCGCAGAGATGATACCGACCGCTTCACCCGGTTTTACCAGCTTGCCCTCGCCTAAATTTACGCCGTAGCACTTCGCGCAAACCCCTTTTTCAGCCTTGCACGTAATAGGCGTGCGGATGCTTACGGATTTGATGCCTGCATCGACTATGGTGCGTACCTCATTAACGCCTAGAAGCGTGCCTTCGGTGAATAAAATTTCATTCGATACCGGATCAATCACATCCGAGCTTAGCACCCTACCCATAATCCTATCGGCTAGGCTTTCTATTTGCGTTCCGTTTTCTACGATCTCAGTAACCTCGATACCCTCGTGCGTGCCGCAGTCATGCATTGTAACCCTGACATTTTGCGCGACATCGATCAGTTTTCGCGTTAGATATCCCGCATTTGCGGTCTTTAGTGCAGTATCGGCAAGACCTTTACGCGCGCCGTGGGTCGAGATGAAATACTCGTTTACGTTTAGACCCTCTCTAAAATTTGAAGTGATCGGCGTCTCGATAATCGAGCCGTCTGGCTTACTCATCAGACCTCTCATGCCAGCTAGCTGTTTGATCTGCTCCGCGCTACCTCGCGCGCCGCTATCGGCCATCATATAAATCGAGTTAAAGCCGTCCTTATCCTTCTCCATCATCTTCATCATCTCATCGGCTAGCTTCTTGCTGGTGCTGGTCCAGATGTCGATCGTTTTGTTATAGCGCTCGCCGTCGGTTAGCAAGCCCGCTCCGTATTGGTTCTGAACCTCTCTGACCTGCTTTTTAGCCTCTTCTACAAGACCCGCTTTAGACTTCGGCACGATGATGTCCGAAACGGAGATCGAAACGCCCGCTTTAGTCGCGGATTCAAAGCCTAAATTTTTAAGATTATCCAAAAATTCCGCGCTTATCTCAAGGCCGCCGTTTTTATAGACGTAATCGACAAGCTCGGCGATATCCTTTTTCTTCATAATCTTATTCCAAAGATGATCCGGAATAAAGCTAGGCAGGATCGATTTGATGATCAAGCGGCCCGCGGTCGTAAAAATAATGCGGCGATCGATCATCGTTTTGATTTTAGCGTGGATATCTAGCGCGTTTGCCTCCACGGCGAGCATTACTTCATCGACGTTTGCAAAAATTTTATTTGTTCCTTTTGCACCCGGCTTTTCGAGGCTTAGATAATAAATTCCTAAAACCATATCCTGGCTAGGCACCGCGACAGGCTTTCCGCTCGCAGGAAGTAAGATATTCATCGAGCTAAGCATTAAAATTTTACATTCCGCGATCGCCTCTTGGCTAAGCGGCACGTGCACCGCCATCTGATCGCCGTCGAAGTCCGCGTTGAACGCGGCGCAGACTAGCGGATGCA
>NZ_CALEDC010000084.1 GCF_937949835.1 uncultured Campylobacter sp. | reverse complement strand
CGGGATTTGGCGCAGCGGTCGGGATGTTTTTCAAATTTAATGAATATCTCATCCAGCTTAGCACATTCGGCTTCGGCTTTCTTGCCGTGGCTGTGGCGCTAGGCGTTTCGGCGCTGTATTCACGCAGCGGTAGCGTCATCGTGCTGGTGCTCGGCGGCGTCATCAGCGGCTCGCTTTTTACCTCGCTGCTCTCGGTGCTAAAATACGCCGCAGATCCCAATGACGCGCTTCCTGCGATCACATATTTTTTGATGGGAAGCCTCGGCTTTGCATCCAAGAGCTTCATCCAAATTTCTATCCTGCCGATGTGCGCGGGCGTTTTGCTGCTAACGCTTAGCGGCAAATACCTAAACGCGCTAAGCCTTGGCGAGGAGGAGGCAAAGAGCCTGGGCGTAAACACGACTCGGGTTAAAATTTTCATCATTCTAGTCGCGACCTTCATTAGCGCGCTTAGCGTGACGATCGCGGGCATCATCGGCTGGATCGGGCTTATCGTGCCGCACATCGCGCGCTTTATCTTCGGCGCCGACAACCGCGCAGTTTTGGCTAGCTCGGCGATGATCGGCGCGATATTTCTACTCTTTTGCGACAGCTTCTCGCGGCTTATTTTTACTTTCGAGATCCCCATCGGCATCGTGACATCGCTATTTGGTATTCCGATGTTTATCATCGTGCTGCGCCGCGCCAAGAGGAGCTTTTGATGCGAGAAAATTTGATAGAAGTGCGAAATTTGCGCTTTGCCTACCAGGACAAACCCGTGCTAAATGGTATCAGCTTTGACGTCGCGACGGGCGATACGCTAAGCATCCTAGGCGCCAACGGCAGCGGCAAAAGCACCCTGCTACGCATAATGCTCGGGTTTTTAAAATTTGAGGGCGAGGTGCTAATCGCGGGCAAAAGCGTGCGCGACTACGGTAAGCGCGAACTCGCATCCCTCGTCGCCTACGTGCCGCAGACGCACGCGCCGTCCTATGACTACAGCGTCTTTGACGTCGCGCTGATGGGCGCGCTGTGCAGGACGCCGCTGTTTTCTAGCTTTAGCGCGGCGGATAAAAAGCTAGCCGAGCAAGCGCTGGAAAAGATGGGTATCGCGCATCTAAAAAACGCGCCCTACACAAAGGTTAGCGGCGGCGAGCGGCAGCTGGCGTACATCGCGCGCACGCTGG
>NZ_CALEDC010000083.1 GCF_937949835.1 uncultured Campylobacter sp. | reverse complement strand
ATTCGCCTCGCCCTTTTGGATTAAATTTTGCGCCTCGTTCGCCTCATTCGCGCTCGCCTTGCAACCCACAAATTCATCGCACGATACTTCGGCTTGCTTGCTTAAATTTAATGCAAAATTCTCGCTCGAATCTTTGCAAGAGTTTGAATTTTGTCCGTCCGCAAAGTAGTAACGCAAATAATAAAGCTTGCCCTTGTTCTCCTTGTGCTCGACCTCCACGTCGCTTAGTGCGCCGTCGTGCGTGCACCAGTTTACCATGTAGTTTCCGCGTACGATGAGCCCCGCGTCGTATAGGCTTACGAAGGCTTTGCGAACGGCGTTTTTAAGCCCCTCGTCCATCGTGAAGCGCTGTCTGCTCCACGCAGGCGTGACGCCAAGGCGCTTCATCTGCTTTACGATCTGCCCGCCGCTTTGCTCCTTCCAGTGCCAAACGTGCTTTAAAAACTCTTCGCGCCCTATCTCTTCTTTTTTGATCCCTTGTGCCAAAAGCTCGCGCTCGACGACGTTTTGCGTCGCAATGCCTGCATGATCAAGCCCCGGCTGCCATAGCGTGCGGTAGCCGTCCATTCGCTTGTATCGCGTCATTATGTCTTGCAACGTATAAGTGAGCGAGTGCCCGATATGAAGCACTCCGGTGACGTTTGGAGGGGGCATCATAATGCAAAAGTTTTTGCCTTTTTGCCGGATATCTTTATTGCCGTCGATCTCGAAGTAGCCGCGCTGCTCCCAAATTTTATAAAAGCTCTCCTCTACGGCTTTCGCGTCGTAAAAATCTGCCATTTTCAGCCCTTTTTTAAAATTTTAAATTTTGCGATTTTAGCGGAATTTATGTAAAGCGCTCATTAAAGCGTGCCAATTCTGCATTATACAATAAAATGTAGTATTTAAATATATATAGAAATATCGAATTTTAGAATATTTTAGATAAAATTTTGAAAAATCATATAAAAACACTTGACATTAAAAATTCTACCTGCTATAATACCGCGAAATTTTAACCAAAAGGATTAAATATGAAGAAATTTCTTCTCGCTTCGCTTCTTAGCGCCAGCGTCGTCAGCTTTGCTCTTGCCGAAAAAATCGTAGTCGCCGCTACTCCGATACCGCATGCCGAAATTTTAGAGCAGATCAAGCCTGATCTAAAAGCCCAAGGCTACGATCTTGAGGTCAAGGTTTTCAACGACTACGTAACCCCGAACCTCGCTACTGATAGCGGCGACGTGGATGCGGGATTTTTCCAACATGTGCCGTATATGGAGGAATTTAACGCTAACAAAGGTACGAAGTTAAAAGCGACCGTGGGCGTGCATTTAGAGCCGATGGGCATCTACAGCCATAAGATTAAAAATTTAAAAGATCTTAAAAACGGCGCCAAAGTTGCCGTGCCAAACGATCCGACCAACGAAAGCCGCGCTCTTGATCTGCTCGTAGCCGCGGGGCTCATCGAAGTAGATCAAAACGCTAAGCTTCGCACGCCGTTAGATGTCACGAAAAATCCTAAAAATTTAGAAATTTTAGAGCTTGAAGGCGCCGCGCTTCCGCGAACCCTGGGCGATGTCGATATTGCAGTCATCAACTCAAATTTTGCCTTTAACGCAAATTTAAACCCAATCAAGGATTCGCTATTTTTAGAAAAGGCTGAGGGCAACCCTTACACAAATGTTATTAGCGTTAAAGAAGGCAACGAAAACAGCCCTAAAATCAAGGCGCTAGATAAAGCGATTCAAAGCGAGAAAGTGAAAAAATTTATCGAGACGCAATATAAAGGCGCAATCATCCCATCATTTTAACTCCTCTCTTTTTAAAATTCGGCGCAGGATTCGCGCCGAATTTGCTGGCATTGGCTATTTTATTTACTATCTTTTTTTATAATTGCGCGAAATTTACCGAGTAAAGGAAAAATAATGAAAAGAATTTTATCTTTCAGCTTTGTTGCCGCTATGGCTATATCTTCGCTTAATGCAGGCGTTTTGGCTACTGCAAAAGACGCAAATATCACTATTACGGATGAGGATGTTGCACCGTTTTTAGCTCAAGGTATGCAGCACGGCGGACAGGAACCGACCGCCGATGAGAAGAAAAAACTAATCGACGATCTAATCAAATACAAACTTCTAATCGCAGAGGCGAAAAAATCAGGCATTGAAAACAGCGACGAATATAAACATCAGCTAGAGCTAGCTAAAGATGGCATCGCATTTAATCTATGGCAACGCGAACAGGCTAAAGACGTAAGCATCAGCGACGAGGAAGCTAAAAAAATTTACGATGAAAATAAACAAAATTTCATGCAACCAGATTCCGTTACCGCAAGTCATATCTTAGTAGCAGACGAAAAGGCTGCTAAAAACGCGATTGCGAAGCTATCAAAAGTCAAAAAAGAGAATTTAAAAGAGGAATTTAATAAGCTAGCCAAAGAAATTTCAATCGATCCAAGTGCGAAAGAAAACGGTGGCGATTTGGGCTCTTTTGGCAAAGGGATGATGGTGCCGGAGTTTGAAAAAGCGGCGTTTGCGCTAAAAGATGGTGAGATGAGCAAAACGCCGGTAAAGACGCAATTCGGATATCATGTAATCTACAAAGAAAGCAGCAAAAAGGCTGAGACTATGCCGTTTGAAAAGGTAAAAGATCTCATCAAAAACCAATTACTTCCAAGCAAAGTAAACAAAAAAATCGATGATAAGGCTAACGAGCTATTCGGCAAATTAAACATCGAATACGCAAAATAGTTTTAATTTTAAGGCGCGAGGCTATTAAATTTATATGCAAGTTCGCTGCAGCGGCAACTTGCAGGGATAAATTTTAGCCCGCGCCTTTGTTTTATATACGCTAAATTTTGTGAAATTTTAAGATCACTCTTATATCGCCGGATTGTTAAATTCTAAACTTATTCGCTCTGCCGATGTTAAATTTTGCGGAATTTTAAGCGCAGCCGGTTTTTTACATTAAATCAAGGAATTCAAATGCTTTCTAATATCGTAAATTTTATCGTAGAATTTGTCGCAGGTTGGGGATACCTTGGCATTTTTGTGATGATGTTTTTAGAAAGCAGCTTCTTTCCCTTCCCAAGTGAAGTAGTGATGATCCCTGCGGGCTATCTGGCCTCAAAATCACAGATGAGCTTTGTTATAGCATTTATTTGTGGGCTTGGCGGCAGCATCACCGGCGCGCTGTTTAATTACTATCTATGCTACTTTTTTGGACGTAAGATTATCGCTAAATACGGCAAATACGTAGGCATCACCGAGGAGAAATTTGCAAAATTCGAAGCGTTTTTTAACCGCCATGGCGAAATTTCAACGTTTAACTGCCGCTTGATCCCGGGCATTCGTCAATACATCAGCCTTCCTGCGGGGCTTGCAAAGATGAATATCGCGCGCTTCGTGCTATTTACTGGGCTTGGAGCTGCGATTTGGACATTAATACTGATGAGCTTAGGATATTTCATCGGCGAAAACGAGGAGCTAATCAAGCAAGATCTGCATCTAATTACGATCGCTCTGTTCGCTGTCGTCATTATAATCTCGCTCCTATATGTTTATTTTATAAAACGCAAAAAATAGCTCCGCGCTAGTAAATACAAATACAATGAAAAATTCCATTTTATCGCCTTTAAGTTCAAATTTTTCAAATTATAATTTAAGCTAAACAAGAATTTTTATAATTTCACTTTCATAATCTACGTGCGATACGATATTTCTATTAAAGTGTAATTATGCCTTAGTAGCGAATTCCAAAATATTTTTTAAGTAAAATTCTATTTAAAGCCTTAAACAATCATACTAATTTCTAAATTTTAATTTTTCGTTACGTTTTAAGCTGCTTTTAATACTAAAAGCTTTAAAATTCCATTAACAATTTCAACGAAAGGACTTATTATGGCAAAGACCAGAAAAGAACACGATTTCATCGGTGAATTAGAAATTTCCGACGATTTTTACTACGGTGTGCAGACATTTAGGGCACTAGAGAACTTCCATCTAAGCGGACGAGCGCTCAAAGACTATCCGTTTTTTATCAAGGCATTTGCACAAATCAAAAAAGCAGCTGCACTAGCCAATAAAGAGGTCGGAGTCCTAGACGCACAAAAAGCCGATGCGATTGCAAAAGCTTGCGACAGGCTCATCGCAGGAGAGTTCAGAGATCAATTCGTAGTCGATATGATCCAAGGCGGCGCCGGAACTTCGACGAATATGAATACCAACGAGGTCATTACCAATATAGCTTTGGAGAGCATGGGACACAAAAAGGGCGAATACCAATACCTCCATCCAAACGACCACACAAATTTGGGTCAAAGCACCAACGATACCTATCCTAGCTCGATCAAAGTCGCCGCTTACGCCAAGCTAACCGATCTACTAAAAGCTATGGAAAATTTGAAAAAAGAGCTTGAAGTTAAAGCCAAAGAATACAAAGATGTCATCAAAATGGGAAGGACGGAGCTTGAGGATGCCGTCCCTACTACTCTTGGAAATACTTTCAACGCTTTTGCTACCTACATCAAAACCGATATCGCACTTATCAAAGCTGCTAGAGAGTCGATGACTTACCTAAATATGGGCGCTACGGCGATTGGTACGGGCATCAACTGCCACCCTGATTACAAAAACGTAGTCGAGAAAAAACTGGGCGAAATCACCGGCGTTAAATTTAAAGCCGCAGAGGACTTCATCGCCGCCACACAAGACACTGCGGACTTCGTCCACGTTAGCGGCGCGTTAAAAACAGCAGCCGTCCGCCTAAGTAAAATCGCAAACGACCTACGTCTTATGAACTCCGGTCCTAGATGCGGACTAGGCGAAATCGAGCTTCCTAAGATGCAACCGGGTAGCTCCATCATGCCGGGCAAAGTAAATCCGGTCATCGCCGAGGTCGTAGGCGAGGCTTGCTATGAGGTAATCGGCAACGACGTGACTATTATGCTTTGCTCCGAGCGCGGAGAATTTGAGCTTAATGCGTTTGAGCCTGGCATAGCATATGCGCTATTTAACTCGATCGTACTTTTGGAAAATGCGATGAATACACTAGCTGAAAAAGCTATCAAACACCTAAAGGCAAATCCTGAAGCTTGCCTAAAATCGGTGCTAAATTCCGTTGGTATCGTTACTGCATTCAATCCTTACATCGGTTACGAAAAATCCGCAAGTATCGCCAAAGAGGCGCTTCAGACCGGAAAATCCGTCGGCGAAATCTGCTTAGAGCGCGGATATTTGAAAAAAGAGGAGATCGATAAGATCCTAGAGCCTAAATCTATGCTCAACCCACATATGAGCAAAAAATAGTTCCAAACTAGGTGCGGCGCGGAATTTCGTCGGTTAATTTAATAGGCGAAATTCCGCAAAGTAGAATTCTAAATAGATAAGATTGATCGTGCAGAATTCCGTAGATGCAGAATTTCATCAAGTTAGATTTAGCTTCCGTGGAGTAAAATTCCACTTGCGAAATTTTAGGATAAAATTCCGCATAGAATTCCGACCACTGAATTATAAAGATAATTCGGATTTTACCTGCTGAAATCTTTAGAATTCTGCGCGCCGTTAAAAAAATTACTTTATAAGGAGTTTTGCAATGGACTTTATGGTGATATTGCAATTTATCGTGTTGCTCGGCGGCATCTACCTAGGCGTTAAGCTAGGCGGAATGGGCGTCGGTTATGCAGGCGGCTTGGGCGTTGTCGTCCTAGCCATTTTGGGCATGAAGGTTGATATGAAGGATATCCCGATTGACGTTATCCTAATTATCGCATCGGTAATCTCCGCGATTACGGCGCTGCAAGTCGCAGGCGGACTTGATTATTTGGTTCAGGTAGCATCTAAAATTTTAAGGAAAAATCCTAAGCAGATCAACTTCCTAGCGCCTATCGTTACCTATCTACTTACGATACTTGCGGGCACCGGACATACTGCGTTTTCTATGATCCCGGTTATCGTCGAGGTCGCAAAGACGCAGAATATCAAACCTTCCGCTCCTCTTGCGCTTTCAGTCGTTTCGTCTCAGGTAGCGATCACTGCGAGCCCTATTTCAGCGGCGTTCGTCGCTATGAGCGGCTTATGCGAAAAGCTAGGCGTTAGCTATCCTAAACTTTTGTTTATCTGCATCTCTACTACCTTCGTAGCCATGTTGATTACGGCTTTTATCGTAAATAAATTCTACGATCTCGATCTTTCAAAAGACCCTGTTTACAAAGAGAGACTTTCAAAAGGTCTCGTAGCCGAGATCAAAGCCGAGGAGTATAAAGAGCCGAAGCCTTATGCGAAAAG
>NZ_CALEDC010000082.1 GCF_937949835.1 uncultured Campylobacter sp. | reverse complement strand
TTCGCCCTGTGCGCTAAGCTTCGGCGTCAAAGTACCCTCAAATTCGCCTCCGCCGCGCCCTACTTCGCGCACCTCACCGATGATTGCGGCATTTGCGTCAAACTTACGCAGTATATCAAGCGCCCTATCTGCCTCGGCGCTATCTTCTACGATCGCTACGAACGTGCCTTCGTTTGCGAGCTCGTACGGCTCGAAGCCCAGCAGCTCGCACACGCCCACTACTTCGTCGCTGATTTTGATATCTTCTTCGCACACCAAAAATTCAAGCCCGCTAGAGCTTGCAAATTCGTTCAAAACCGCGCTGAGCCCGCCGCGGGTCGCATCTCGCATCGCTTGGATTTTCACGCCTTGCAAGATCAGTTTTTCGACCGCGGCGCAAAGCGGTTTGCAGTCGCTTCGCAGCTCGCTGCTTAGCGCGATCTCGTCGCGTGCTGCGAGTATCACCGCCCCGTGTCGCCCGATGTCGCCGCTAAGCAGGATTTTTGCGCCCGCTTTGATGTTTTGCACGCGCGCAGGTCGCAAAACACGGCCGATACCGCTAGTGTTGATGAAAATTTTATCGCATTTGCCGCACGGCACGACCTTTGTATCGCCGCAAACGATACGAACGCCGCAGCTTCGCGCAGTGCTCGCCATCGAGTCCAGGATGCGTCGCAGCTCGCTTAGGCTAAGCCCCTCCTCGATGATGAGCGCGCAGCTTAAAAACAGCGGCTTGGCGCCCACCATCGCAAGGTCGTTGACGGTGCCGCAAACGGCGATCTTGCCGATGTCGCCGCCGTTAAAAAACAGTGGCGTGACGACGAAACTATCGGTGCTGAAAGCTAGCTCGCCGCCGAAACTCGCAGAATTCAAAGCAGAACTCGGCGCCGTGCGGTCAAAATCCACCCCGGCGTCTAAATTTAGTATCGCGCTATCGTTATTGGCACGCAAAATTTCATTATCAAACGCCGCAAATATCGTCTCGTTGATGAGCCTATTCATCTCCTCGCCGCCGCCGCCGTGGCTTAAAAGTATAGTTTCGTTCAAATTTTTCCTTTTCGCTCGGTTTTAAAATTTAAAGCCCGTATTTCGCAGCCGAACAAGCCGTGCCGCTACGGCGCCGAGCAAAATTTCAAATTAAATTTTAGCCCGACGTTTTGCTTCGGTTAAAATTTTAAAGTACGACTTATTTTTAAAATTTACGCTCTGCTAGCCGGATACTGAGCGCAAAATTTAGCCCGCGTTCTTGACGTCGCCGTATTTATAGTACGCCGCGCACGCCCCTTCGCTTGAGACCATGCACGATCCTATCGGGTTTTGCGGCGTGCAGTGCTTGCCGAAAACCTTGCAATCATAGGGGCTTTTTTTGCCGCGTAAAATTTCGCCGCAGATACAGGCCTTGCTCTCGGGGACGCTTTGTACGCTGCAATCAAACTGCACTCTGGCATCCAGCGCCGCGTACTGCGGGCGCAACTTCATGCCGCTTTTTGGAATTTCGCCGAGCCCTCGCCACGGAAAATCGCAAATTTCAAAATATTTATCTATCAAATTTTGCGCTTTTTGGTTGCCGCCCTCTTTTACGACGCGCTCGTATTCGTTGAAAACCTCGTAGGTGCCGGCATTTTGCTGCTCGACTAAATTTAACACGCCCGCCATTATATCAAGCGGCTCAAATCCGCTTACGGCGATCGGCTTTTTGTAATCCCGCGCGATGCTCTCGTAGACCTTCGCGCCGGTGATCACGCTTACGTGGCTAGGCCCTAAAAACGCGCCTATTTGCACGTCCGCGTCGTCTAAGATCGCTCGCACAGGCGCCGGCACCGTTACGTGGTTGATGTGAAAAAAGAGATTTTTTAGCCCCAGGCTTAGCGCCTTATCGATCAGCACGGCGCTCATCGGCGTCGTCGTCTCAAAGCCGATTGCAAAAAATATCACCGTTTTTTGCGGATTTTCCTGCGCGATCTTTATGCAATCAAGCGGACTATAAAGCGCTCTGATGTCGTGCCCCTCGCTGCGCAGCTTCTGCAAGCTGGTGCGAGAGCCCGGTACGCGCAGCATGTCTGCTAGAGTGCAAAAAATACTCTGCGGCATCGCGGCGAGCTTGATCGCCTCGTCGATGCGACTGCGCGGCATCACGCACACCGGACAGCCGGGACCGTGGATAAATTTAATATTTTTGCCGACCAGGCTCGGAAGACCGAATTTCATGATCGAGTGCGTGTGTCCGCCGCAAATCTCCATAATATTTAGCGGCTTTTTGCTTTTAGAAATTATCAGCTTGCTAAGCGCTAAAATCAGCTCCTTATCCCTAAAATCCTTGATTAGATCCATTATTTACCTTAAATTTTACGGGTTTGCAAGTCGCTTTAGTTTTCTGCGCCGGCTCGCGGCTCCATGCTTTCATACACGGAACCCTCTTCCGCCCTCATCTGCTTTGCAATCTGTTCGTAAATTTCGATACTCTCCTTTGCTCGCTGCGTATCGATCTTCTCCATCGCAAAGCCCACGTGGATCAGCACGTACTCCCCGACCGCCGCGGGTTCGGGGAGCAGATCCAAGCTCACGCCGCGGCGCACGCCCAGAGTCTCCACGGTCGCGAAATTATTTTCGTCGATTGAGATGATTTTTGAAGGGATTGAAAGGCACATTAACGAAATTCCTTCTTGTATTGTAGGAATTTCAGCCATTTTTCCACACCCTCGCCGCTTTTGCTATCAAGCGCGATGACGTCGGCTTTCGGATTGAGCTTGTGCACTTCGCGCACCACCTCCTCCATATCGAAGTCAAAATGCGGTAGCAGCGCGGTTTTAGTGATTACGACGCAGTCTGCGCGGCGAAATATCACGGGGTATTTTGCGATTTTATCGCTACCCTCGGGCACGCTTAGAAGCACTACGTTCAGGTGCGCGCCTACGTCGAATGCCGCAGGGCAGACGAGGTTTCCGACGTTTTCTATGAAAACCAGATCCAAGCCTTTCGTATCGATATGATGAAGCCCCTCGTGAACCATAAAGGCATCCAGATGGCAGGTTTCGCCGGTGCTGATCTGATGGGCCTGCGCGCCCGCTTTTATGATGCGGTCGGCATCGCGGTTAGTCTCTAGATCGCCCTCGATGACGCCGATTTTAAATTTACCGCTTTTGATAGTGGCCTCAAGTAACGTCGTCTTGCCGCTGCCGGGGCTGCTCATCAAATTTAGGCATAAAATTTTATCCTCGTCAAAATGAGCTCTGTTGTGAGCGGCCTCCTCGTCGTTGGCGCTTAAAATTTTACTCATCACCTCAATCGTCTTGGCGTCATTAATAGCGGCATTTACGTGGTTGTGATCGTGCGCGTCGTGCTCGTGATCAATCCCCGCTGCGTGGATATGAGCGTGAGAATGAGTCGTGCCGTCCGCGTGGGTGTGGACATGCTCGTGTGTCATATCTGCGTGCGAATGAGCGCCCGCTTCGTGAGTGTGGCCGATGGAACAGCCGCAATCTTTACACATTTTTTCTCCTTGGATAATAAATTTTGCGCGTAAAATACCACGTTTTTGCTTTAAATGGCGTAAATTTGATAAATTTTATATCAAGACGCGAAATTTTATGAAATTTAACGGGCTTGGAAATTTATGCGCTTCGGTTTTATCTAAATTTCATACGTTGTTTGCGAAGGCTCGACGCAAAATTTTAAAGCTCGCGAGCAAAACACTGCTTTAAATTTAATCGCCTGCTCACAGATTGTAAAGCCGCGCTGCAAATTTAGACCTCGCAGCTCGCAACGGCTCAAAACAAATCCGAGATCGCTATAGATAGGGGCGCGAAATTTAGGGCTTGCGAGTGGATTTTATCCCGGTGCTCTACAATCTCGCGCGTGCTCTCCGGCGTGCCTAACATCAATGCGGCGACCATTTTCATATCGATTTTGTGCTACCTCGGCTTTGCAAATGCGGCACGAAAGCGGCACCTATAAAATTTAGTCGCGAGCCGCTGTGCCGATCTCGCGCCAGTGCGGTAAAATTTAGCCCCACAGCAATAATGCTTTTTGATTAAAATTTCTAAAATTTTGCGCTTTCGTTTGCCGCGTAAATTTAAATAAATTTTATTTGCACGCCTTGCGCAGCTGCCCCACCCAAATTCTCTACTCGATCGAGAATCGCGCTTCGTAACCTGCAAAAGTCGCGCAGCCGCTGCGTTTAAATTTAAAGGCGCATAAATTTAGCACGACGCGCTGTTTTTTAAAAACGTGCAAAAGCCCTACGCTTCGGTGATGACCGCCTTTACGAGCTTGGAAAATTTCACCCCTTTTAGCGCGCCGATTTTGGCGCTGAGCCGCTCGATCTTTGAAATTTTATCCCGCATCGTGATCTCCTCGAAGCAGTGGCGCTCGTCGATGTGGAAGTGGCTGGTGCTGACGATAGTGACGTTTGCGTGGTGCTCGATCTCTACGAGCTGCTCGATTAGGTCGCTTTGGTGATGATCGTAAGCGATGCAAAGCACGCCCACGCAGTCATCCTCGCCATCTCCGTGAAGTACGCCCTCGACCATCTTTTCTCGTATGAGATCGCGGATAAACTCGCTGCGGCTTAGGTATTGCTTGGCGCGCACCATCTCATCGAGATCCTCAAAAAGCTTCGTCGGCAGCGAAATGCTAAATCTTACGGCGCTCTCTTTTTCCTCTTTTTTCATAACTCCCCTCATTTCGCGTATTTTGAATGTAATTTTACCGAAATTCCGCTCAAATAGTAAGAATTTTGCGCTAATTTGGCTTATTCTTTAAAATTTAAAGCTCCAAAGCATCGTGCGTATTTTGAAATTTTGCTCGCGATTTTGCGTTGTATTTTAGTA
>NZ_CALEDC010000081.1 GCF_937949835.1 uncultured Campylobacter sp. | reverse complement strand
CCGCGCGGTAAGATGTGGATCGGCATCATCGATCTAAAAAGCGGCAAGAAGCGCGAGATGGTCATTAATGCCCCTTACGTCGTCGCTTCGCAAGGGAATGAGGAGCTGCTAATCTCTACCGGTCATGGGATGTTTGAGCTCGGCAAAGCCGATGGCAACGTAACTTTCAGCGAAAGAAACACTCAAAAATTCCACGTCAAAGATGGCAATATCACTAGAATTTCAGCCGATGAGTTTCTGCGCCTAAACAAGGGCAAGAAGTGGTAAAGCTATCGCTCTCGTGCACGGCTCTTCGCTCGTAGGGCTTCACCGCCGCCGAGGATAGAATTTTGGCGCGGTGCGGCGAGTGCGACTTAAAATAAACCCACGAGCGTAAATTTAAAGGGTTTTGAACCGCGCCGCCTTAGATAGAATTTTAAGCGGCGCAGGCAAAATTTAACGGTGTGGATAAAATTTCAAACGGCACGGGCGCGTGTAGTAGAGTGCTAAATTTAAGAGGCATCGTCCATAGCGCCGTATAAAACGGAGGCTTTGATCGTTATCGTTTTGACCAGGTCGAAAATTTAAATGTCGCCGCAAGTAGTCGCAACACCATAAATTTAAATGATCAATGCCCCCGCGGTTTTAAAATTTTAGTGAGGCAAAGGTTTAAACCGCCCAAGTGTTGCAAAAGCGCCGCCGCATCGCTGCTAGGGCTTGAAATTTTAGCCTCCGTGCGGCGCGAGCAGATCGCGACGTTTAAGGCGCTAAATTTCAAATAGGATTTGAAAATTACTTTAAGATAAGAGGTTTGAGATGTTTGACGAAATCCGTTTTTCAAAAATCGAGCGTTTGCCCAATTACGTTTTTGCCGAGGTCAATGCCATAAAAATGGCGGCGCGCAGAGCCGGCGAGGACATAATCGATTTTTCGATGGGCAATCCCGACGGCAGGACGCCGCAGCATATAATCGACAAGCTTTGCGAAAGCGCGCAAAAGGACAAGACGCACGGCTACTCCGTAAGCCAGGGCATCTACAAGCTGCGACTTGCGTGCGCGAATTGGTATAAGCGCAAATACGGCGTGATCTTAGATCCGGAAAGCGAGATCGTCGCCGTGATGGGCTCTAAAGAGGGCTTCGTGCATCTAACTAGCGCGATCGTAAATCCGGGCGACGCCGCGGTAGTGCCAGATCCTGCGTATCCGATCCACACTCAAGCCTTCATCATCGCGGGCGGCAACGTCGTTAAAATCCCGCTTGCCTATGATGAGAATTTAAATTTTAATGAGAATAAATTTTTCATCGATCTGCAAAAAACCTTCGACGAGAGCATTCCGCGCCCAAAATACGTCGTCGTAAATTTCCCGCACAACCCCACCACCGTCGTCGTGCAAAAGAGCTTCTACGAGCGGCTCGTGGCGATGGCACGGCAGGAGCGGTTTTATATCATCAGCGACATCGCTTACGCGGAGATCGCTTTTGAGGGTTACAAAACGCCGTCGATCTTTGAGGTTCAGGGCGCAAAAGACGTCGCAGTCGAGGCATACACTCTTTCTAAAACCTACAATATGGCGGGCTGGCGCGTAGGTTTTGTTAGCGGCAACAAAAAGCTCGTAGCCGCGCTTAAAAAGATCAAGTCGTGGTTTGATTACGGCATGTTTACGCCGATCCAAGTAGCCGCCACGATCGCGCTGGACGGGCCGCAAGAGTGCGTAGAGGAGATCCGCGCGAGCTATGAGAAGCGTAGAAATTTTTTGATCGACGCCTTTGCGGATGCGGGCTGGCAGATCGCAAAACCTAGCGCGTCGATGTTTGCGTGGGCGAAATTACCGCCAGCGGCGGCCCATCTAAGGAGCATGGAGTTTTCCAAGCAGCTTCTTACCAAGGCGTGCGTCGCCGTAAGCCCGGGCGTTGGCTTTGGCGCGGTGGGAGACGATTACGTGCGGATCGCTTTTATCGAAAACGAAAACAGGACCCGCCAGGCCGCTAGAAATATAAAAAAATATTTGAAAGAGATCTGATGAAGGTAGCGATTTTAGGCGTCGGCACCGTAGGTAGCGAAGTTGCAAACATTTTGATCAAAAACAAAGACATCATCCTTGCGCGCGCAGGCGTTAGCATAGAGCCCGTAATCGGGCTCGTGCGCGATACGAGTAAAAAAAGGGACGTGCAAATTCCGCTTAGCAGCGACGCTGGGAGTATCATCGAGCGCGACGACATCGACGTTTTTGTGGAGCTTATGGGCGGGGTAGAAAAGCCCTACGAGATCGTAAGTGAAATTTTAAAGCGCAAAAAGGCGGTCGTTACCGCAAATAAGGCGCTTTTGGCTTATCATCGCTACAAGCTCCAGGCTCTAGCGGGCGATACGCCTTTTGGTTTTGAAGCGAGCGTAGCGGGCGGAATTCCGATCATCAAAACCCTACGCGAGGGGCTAAGCGCCAATCGTATCGAAAAGATAATCGGCATCGTAAACGGCACGAGCAACTTCATCCTTACGAATATGATGCAAAAAAACGAGAAATTTGAAGACGCGCTAAAGCGAGCTCAAGAGCTCGGATACGCCGAAGCCGATCCTAGCTTTGACATCGGCGGATTCGATGCGGCGCATAAGCTTTTGATTTTAGCTAGCATCGCATACGGCGTGCACGGCGATCCCGAAGACATCCTAATCGAGGGGATCGAGGAGATCACGCAGGAGGATATCTATTTTGCGCGCGAATTTGACTTCATAATCAAGCTGCTTGCGGTAGCCAAGCGCGCGTGCGACAACAAAGTCGAGCTGCGCGTCCATCCTGCGCTCATTTCAAAGGATCAAATGCTCTCAAAAGTAGACGGCGTGATGAATGGCGTGAGCATCTACGGAGACTGCGTCGGCGAGAGTATGTATTACGGCCCTGGCGCGGGCGGAAGCGCTACGGCAAGTGCGGTTATAAGCGATCTCATCGACATTGCGCGCGATAATAAAAATCCGATGCTCGGATATAAAATTTTGCCGAGCGAAAATTTTATGCAAATTCTGCCGAGCGAGCAGATCCGCACGAAGTATTATTTTAGACTGCGCGTGCGCGATGAGAAGGGCGTGCTGGCGAAGCTTACGAATATTATGAGCTTAAACGATCTTTCGATCGACAGCTTTTTGCAAAAGCCTAAGCTCAAAACGGACGAGGAAGTGACGCTGTTTTTCACGACGCATACGTGCTGCGAGAAGGACATAAAGCGCGCAATAAGCGTAATTAGCGGCGAAAATTTCATCACGCAAAAGCCTTTTATGATCAGGATCGAAAGCTAAGTTGAGCTTAAAAGAATATCTTTTCGGCTTTGCTTGCGAGGACCGTGCTGCGGAATTTTTACGCGGTGAAGGGTTTGAAATTTTAAAGCGAAATTTCCGCTGCCGCTTCGGCGAGATCGACATAATCGCGTGTAAAGGCGGGATTTTACACTTCGTAGAAGTAAAAGCCACTAGCGGCGATTACGACGCCGTGGAGCGCGTGACGGGAGCCAAGATGGCTAAAATTTTAAAGGCGGCGGAATTTTATCTGATGAGCTGTGATACGGACGAGCCGTGGCAGATCGACGTCGTGGAAGTTTATCCAAAGCAGATAAAATTTATCGCCAACATATCTTTTTAAATTAGAATTTTTATTATTTATTTAAGATAATGAACTATAATCCGCGGAATTTTAACACAAGGAGAACATTATGGGAAAGTATATAGAGCTTACTTCGGAGAATTTCGACGTTATTAAAGAGGGTGTCGCATTAGTCGATTTTTGGGCGCCTTGGTGCGGGCCGTGCCGTATGATCGCCCCGATCATCGAGGAGCTTGCGAACGATTACGAGGGCAAGGCTAAAATTTGCAAAGTAAATACCGACGAAGCGCAGGATCTTGCGGTGCAGTTCGGCGTTCGCTCGATCCCTACGATACTATTTTTCAAAGACGGCGAGCTAAAAGCTCAGCTCATCGGCGCGCAATCCAAGCAGATCATAGCCGACAAGCTAAACTCGCTTCTGTAGATTTTAAAAGGGCGGCTTTCGCCCTTTCTCCTCTCACTCATCGTTTTATTAATTAAATTCGTAAATTTAACGCTCGCGGCTTTACTTAATAAAATAATTAAGGAGAAAAAATGTTAGATTTGGCAATTGTTGGCGGCGGTCCTGCGGGGCTAGCGGCGGGGCTTTATGCTACAAGAGGCGGTTTAAAGGACGTCGTGATGTTTGAGATGGGGATGCCCGGCGGGCAGATCACCTCAAGCTCCGAGATGGAAAACTACCCGGGCGTCGC
This sequence comes from uncultured Campylobacter sp., assembly GCF_937949835.1. Lineage (GTDB taxonomy): Bacteria > Campylobacterota > Campylobacteria > Campylobacterales > Campylobacteraceae > Campylobacter_B. The sequence goes on along the minus strand of NZ_CALEDC010000081.1, from coordinate 388 downwards.
TGCGGTGACCGATGGGATGAGCTTTATGGCGCCTTGGCAGGAGCAGTGCTTCCGCTTCGGGCTGAAGCACGAGATGGTGCGCGTGCTACGCATCTCAAAAGACGGCGACGGAAATTTTACGATCTATCTTGAGGGCGATCAAACGCGTCGCGCGCGTGCCGTTATCGTCGCTACCGGCTCTACTCCGCGTCGCGCGGGAATCGAGGGCGAGGATGAGTTCTTCGGTCGCGGCGTTAGCACCTGCGCGACCTGCGACGGGTTTTTTTACAAGGGCAAAGAGGTTGCCGTTCTTGGTGGCGGTGACACGGCGCTAGAGGAGTCGCTGTATCTAGCTAAAATTTGCTCTAAAGTCTATTTGATTCACCGTCGCGATGAGTTTCGCGCTGCG
>NZ_CALEDC010000080.1 GCF_937949835.1 uncultured Campylobacter sp. | reverse complement strand
AGCGGACAGCTGCTATAACGCCGGCGTTGCGTATGATAAGGGTCTCGGCGCGCCGCAGGATCGCGACAAGGCGGAGAAGCTTTACACCAAATCCTGCGAGCTGGGCTACGGCGATGCCTGCAATAATTTAGGCTATTTGTATGTGAGCAAGGGGGATCTGCGCGGATTTTCCAAGGGGCTTGGATGGGTCAAAAAGGGCTGCGACGCGGGCAATAAAAAATCCTGCCAGCTCTACGAATTCATGAAAGAGCAAATTTTAAAGAAGTAGGCGCTTGGTAGCCCGGCGCATGTTTCGGTTTGTACTGCCTGCCGTGCACGCCGTCTGTTTTGTATTGCTCGCCGTCCGTCGTATGGCATCTGTCGTGCGCTGCCTGCCTTGCACCGTCTATCTACGCTACTCGTCGCGCGGTATTGGTTTTTTCGATGGGCTTGCCTGTGATATTGCCGCGGCGGATTTATGAGCTTTCGTAGCGCGTGGAATTTCGCCGCGATTTTGCGACGTGCGAAATTCGGCAAGGCGTAGATAGCCCATGCATGCGATTAGCCAAATTTAGCGGCGGAGTTTTACTTGAAATTCTATCGATATGAAATTTTAAGGCTTAGCTCTAAATTTAGGGCTGCAGAATCTCAACTTTAAAAATTTTATGGACGGCGCTGCAAGCAAGGCAAAATTTAGATTTTAAAATTTTACGGCGTAAAATTTAGCACGAAAGCAAAGTGCAAAGCTGTGTTTGAGGAGGTAAATTGGAATATGAGATCACGGGCGAGGTTCGAAATCTCCGCGTCCACGCTGCAAGAGGAAATAGCAAAATTTGGGTATTTTTCGAGATAGACGGCGTGAAGCTGCGCGGCGAGTTTAACGATATCCCCGTGGAGGAGGGCGAGCTTGCGCGCGCGTATTTCATCCGCGGAGGATATGCGGGCAGCTACGTGATCACTCGAGTTCAGGTGGTGCGCAAACCAAGCCCTTTGCGGCGCAAACTGGGGATCGCGACTGCCGTGTGCACGCTGGGTTTCGGCGCGGCGCTGTGGATTGTAGGCTTTGGGATTTTAAACGTCGGCGGGAGGGGCTCGCTAATTAATTTTGTCTGTATTGCCGCGGCAGGATTTGGGGTGCTAAAAGAGGGCGCGGGCAATCTTAAAATGTGGCTAAATCAGCGCACGTCCGAGTAGATCGCCGCCGCGACGCAAATTTCATAGATTTACAAATTCGCCGAATAAAATTTACTCACGCCGCCGTATCTTTGCGGCGTAAATTTTGCTAAAATTCGCTCCGAGCGCGAGATCCGCTGCGCAAATTTAGAAAAAGGTAAAATTTTGAATATAAACGAGGCGATAGTTGCCACCGCCAAAAAGCAAAAAGAGTGCAGACGCGCGTTTGCAAAGTATCTGTTTTTGGGAATTTTATTTATAATTATGCTGCCCATAGGCGGCGGATTTGCCGTAGGGCATCTTTTTGAAAATCGCCTTGCACCGCTATTTTTCATCATTATCTATATTCCGTTTTTTCTCGCCACGCTAATGGCTAACGCTAGCCGAGTGACCAGCGAGCTGGGGGATTACAAAGCGTTTTATAAAGACGTTTTCGTCCGCGCCATCATCCGCGATGTTGGTCCAAATTTTAACTACGATCCGTTTGCCGGCATCAGCCGTAAGGAATTTCGCAAAATCGGCATCTATTCGCCGGGTGAGTTTCGCGCCGAAGATCAAATCAGCGGCATTTATAACGGCGTCAAATTTAGCCTCAGCGAAGCGATCCGCATCCCAAACGGCGCGACGCTGGAAATCGGCGACTCGGCGGCGCTAAATTTGCTATCCGCGATAGTTTTTGCTTGGTCGACGATGAAGGATATGCAGGCGTTCAGCGGCTCGGTCTTGGTCTGCGAGTTTTACAAGAAATTTAGCGGGCAAATTATAGTGGCTAGCCGCACGCTAAACACCAGATTTTTGGGCGAAAAAGAGCAGATGGACGACGTGTTTTTTAGCAAAGAATTTAGGGTCTTTGCGGATGATAAAGTAGGGGCACGGTATCTTTTGACGCCCGCGTTTATGCAGCGCCTGCGAGAGCTAAAGGAAAAATTCGCGGGGAAAATGGGGGTGAGCGCGGCGTTTATGGACGATAAGCTTTATCTATTTTTAAACGGAGCGAAAAATAAGTTTGAAACAACGCTGTTTTCGCCGCCGCCGAGCTTAGAGGACGCCGCTGAGATCAAAAATGAAATTTCAGAGCTTTTATCTATCATAGACGAGTTAAATTTAAACCCGGATTTAAGCGAAGCGGCGATTTTGGCTGATTAACGCGCGACGCTATTTGGCGGATAAAATCCGCTTGCACTGTGAGAGAGTGCATTACTTGTCGCCTATCGAAATACATTGCGGCTAGAGTGCTATTTCTCCGCCAGCCAAAATGTGCTACGCTTTGGTCGTATCCTCCACCGCCTATCGAGATGCGCTAAAGCCTAGATTACTTCTATACTACTTACCTA
>NZ_CALEDC010000079.1 GCF_937949835.1 uncultured Campylobacter sp. | reverse complement strand
TAAGTTGCGACGTTTAAGCTCGGCTAAATGCGCGCAGTGATCCGCGAAGCGCCCCAGCAAAGGGCTTTAACGAGATGAAATTTCATACGGTAATCGTGCGCGGTAAAATTTAAGCGTAAATTTTGCGCCTCGTTTCGTAACGAAAGAGCCCAAACGCGCCCCTAAATTTAAAATTTACGCATTAAAATTTCGCAATCCGTGCGGCAAAGCCTAAAAGCGTTAAAATTTTACTACCTGCCAGCATAGCGAGCGCCGAAATGCGCCGTAGAAGTAGCGGGCTTGCTTTGCAGGAGCGATGAAGATTTTGCGGGTGCGGCCTAAACGGCTAGCGGCGCGCATTTGGGCCGAATGAACCGTTTTAAAGCCGCACGATTTAAGCCGTCCCTAGCGCGCTAGCACTTACCCGCCGCTTTGAGCAGGGCGTTGCAGTTACCACTTTTGGAACCTCCAGTACCGCCTGCGCCAACAATTTTTGTGCAAAGCACGTCAGAATCAACTACTATAACGGATGAAAAATAGCAACGATATAAATCCCCGTTTTTGCTCCTGACCTTATAATGTACTGAGTCGATCTCGCTTCGCACCGAATCGGGCACGACGGATAGGTTCGACTTCTCCACGCCGGTCGCCATCTCGACGCGATCTAAGAGCGTTGCCTCGCTAGTCATGGGCTTTTTGATGAAGCCGCAGCCTCCTAGCGCGCAAGCTACGATGCCGAGCGCAAGCGCAACGAGGAAATTTTTAGAAACCTTCATAGTTCTTCTTTAAAATAGATTTAATTATACGTTAGGGCCTTTTAAAATTTCTTAAAATGCAAGATAGGCGGCTGTTTAATTCTGACGAGAGACATTCGGCGGCTATAGTGGCGGCAAGTTGGGCGCAAATACGCTAAGCTTAGCTACGGCAGGTACGGCGCCGATGCGGCGTGATTAAAATTTTAAAGCTTGGATTTTGCACAAAGGATTTTAAATTTTAAAATTTTGCTTGCGCGCAGAAATTTTAAAATTTAGTTTAAGAAGGATCAAGCGCAGATCGGACGCGAGATAAAATTTCATATCGCTTTGAAATTACGACCGGCTATCGCGCGCAGCATTACAGATGCCGAGACTATGAGCGGCGTAAGTTTGAAGTGGAGGATATGTATGCCTTACGATGCAAAAGATCACAACGACTAGAAGCAGTGATCTTGCAAGCACTCGTGCCGTCTTAAAGCGCAAGCCTGCGGTCGCGACGCGCGATCTGAAATTTAGAAATCAAATTTCAAAAAAAGTGCAGCAGCGCCTGCTTTAAAACAGTCGCGGGACGGTATCTGCTCGGACTGATTAAAAAGCCGAACGGCCGTTTTATAAGCCGCGACTGTAGAGCGAGCAAAAAAAGGAGGGGGCAGTATCCGTCCGCGCGGCGAGTTGTAGATTTAAAACGATTGAGCGAACAAAGAAAAGCCGTATGGAGACATCCGTGCGCAGCGTAAAGTTCAAATACCAAGTAGCTAGATGTGAAATTAAAGCGAGCGATTTCGCGCCGCAGTACCATAAAAAAAGCATGTGCTCTGCACGCAACTCTTATCCGGCGCAGCAAAATATGATATGTACCCGTAAAAGGGCGGTCAAAATTCTCGCGTCCACAGCGCGAAATTTAAACCGACAAGCGTGCGGCGCAAAGTAGCCGCCGCGGTGGGGGCGTAACAAGGCGTCTGCTCGGGAGCGTCGCGACGAGCTGCGACACTCGTCGCTTGCAAATTTAAAACGACTAAGCGAGCGGCAAATTTAATAAAATTTAGCCGTTCATTATCGATAGCAGCTCGGTGTTGTCTTTGGTTTTTAGCATCTTGGCGTATAAAAATTTCAGCGCCTCGACGTCGTCCATCGTCGAGATCGCCGAGCGCAGCGCCCAGATCTTTTGCAGATTTTCGCTGCCTTGCAAAAGCTCCTCTTTGCGCGTGCCGGACTTGGTAATGTTGATCGCCGGGTAAATTCTGCGGTCCGAGATATTGCGATCGAGGATGATCTCGCTGTTGCCCGTGCCTTTGAACTCCTCGAAGATCACGTCATCCATTCGCGAGCCGGTCTCGATGAGCGCGGTAGCGACGATGGTAAGCGAGCCGCCGTTTTCGATATTTCGCGCCGCACCGAAGAAGCGCTTCGGCTTGTGTAGGGCGTTTGCGTCCACGCCGCCGCTTAGGACTTTGCCGCTGCTAGGCGTGACGGTGTTGTAAGCGCGCGCAAGGCGGGTGATGCTATCAAGCAGGATGACGACGTCCTTGCCGTTTTCGACGGCGCGTTTTGCCTTTTCGATGACGAGCTCGGCGACGCGGACGTGGTTGAACGCGGGCTGATCGAAGGTCGAGCTAAACACCTCGCCTCGCACGCTACGCTCCATGTCGGTCACCTCCTCGGGGCGCTCGTCGACTAGCAGAACCAAAAGCTCGACCTCGGGGTGGTTGCGCGTAATGCCGTTGGCAAGCTCTTTCATCAGCTCCGTTTTACCGCTACGCGGAGGCGCCGTGATGAGCCCGCGCTGCCCCTTGCCGATCGGGGTGAAAAGATCGAGCACGCGACCGGTAAGGCGCATAGGATCGTATTCGAGCTTGAGCTTTTCGGTCGGGAAAAGCGGCGTGAGATTGTCAAATAGCGGGCGTTCTCTGGCCTCTTGAATCGATTTATAATTGATCGCTTCGATCTTTAAAAGCGCGTAGTACTTCTCCTGATCCTTCGGCTCGCGCACCTGGCCTGTGACGATGTCGCCGACGCGCAGGGCGAATTTACGGATCTGACTTAAGCTCACGTAGGCGTCATTAGCGCTGTCGCTTAAATTTGAATCTATGCCGCGCAAAAAGCCGTAACCCTCGGCGGTAACCTCCAAAATCCCCGTAAAAAGTATGAAACCGCCCTGCTTCGTCTGCATGCGTAAAATTTCAAAAACGAGCGCTTGACGGCGGAATTCGCGCGGGTTTTCGACGCCTAGCTCGTCTGCTATGGCGATGAGATTTTCAAGATCCATCGAGCGAAGCTCCTCGATCTGGTAGCCTTCTACGGGAACGTGCGTTTTAGCGTAAGTTTTTCTGCCGTTTTGATTAGAATTTGAAACGGCGGTCTGAGCGGAATTTTGATTTGTATTTTCCATTTGTCCTCTTAGAGTGTGAAGTTATTAAATTTGGTTTTAAAAAAGTCGCGAAATTTAAAATTTAGTTTTCTTTATAAGCACCGAACCTTAAAATTTTTTGTTGTCTTCTGCTAATGAGCTCGTCTATGCTAAGATCGTCTAGCTTGTGCAGCTCGGTTAAGACGTAGTTTCCAAGCGCTTTTATCGCGCCGTCTTTATCTCTGTGGGCGCCCGTTTTAGGCTCTTTGATCACGTCGTCAATTAAGCCCAGCTCTTTTAGCTCCTCGGCGGTGATTTTTAGCGCCTTCGTAGCAGCCTCGCTCTTGCTTGGATCGTTCCACAAAATCGCAGCACAGCCCTCTGGAGAGATAACCGAAAAAATTGAGTTTTGAAGCATCGCCAAACGATCGGCCACGCCGATCGCTAAAGCTCCGCCGCTGCCGCCTTCTCCTATAACGACGGCGATCGTAGGCGTTTTAATATCGCTAAGCTCATATAGATTTCGCGCGATAGCCTCACTTTGGCCGCGCTCCTCGGCGCCAAGCCCCGGATATGCGCCCGGAGTGTCAATCAAAAACAAAATAGGAAGGTTAAATTTCTCTGCAAGTTTTGCTACGCGCAGTGCCTTGCGATAGCCCTCCGGATGCGGCATGCCGAAATTTCGCTTCAGCTTGTTTTTGGTGCCGCGACCTTTCTGCTCGGCGATCACGGCAATTTTACGGTTACCCATAATGCCCAGATAGCATACGATCGAAGGATCATCTCTAAAGGCGCGGTCGCCGTGAAGCTCCCTGGCGTCTTGCAAAAGCGCGCGAATATAATCGATCGCGTAAGGGCGATCCGGATGGCGCGCAAGCTGAAGTCTTTGGTATTCGTTTAAATTCTTATAAACTTTGGAAATTTCTTTTTCGAGGTTCTTGTTTAAAATTTCGACCGCGTCCTCATCGCCGCGAATTTTTGCAGCGGTGATGTCCTCGTCGATCTGCTTTATAGACTTTTCGAAGTCCAAATAGCTCGCCATCAATCTACTCTTTTGAAAATAAGCGACGCGTTTGTGCCGCCGAACCCGAAATTATTGCTCATAACGCAATCGAGTTTAGCTTTTCTGGCAACGTTTGGCACATAGTCCAAATCGCAATCGGGATCTTTTGAAATTTGATTTATCGTAGGCGGTATGATGCCGTTTTGCATCGCTAAAAGGCTGATCGCAGCCTCTACCGCTCCGGCAGCGCCCAGGCAGTGTCCTAGCTGGCCCTTGGTGGAGCTGACCGCAGGCACTTTGCCCTCGCCGAAAAGCTCTTTTAACGCCGCGGTTTCGTTTTTATCGTTTATCGCGGTGGACGTTCCGTGAGCGTTGATATAATCAATATTCGGGCGTCCCGCCATCTCGTAGGCCTTTTTCATAGCGCGGATCGGGCCGTCTAGGCTAGGCGAAGTGATATGATAAGCATCGCCGCTAGCGCCGAATCCTACGAGCTCGCCGTAAATTTTAGCGCCGCGCGCTTTTGCGTCCTCTAGCTCTTCTAAAACCAAAGCCGCCGCACCTTCACCCATTACAAAGCCGTTTCGCTCCGCATCAAACGGACGTGAAGCGTGCGCAGGATCGTCATTTCTAGCGCAAAGCGCCTTCATCGCGGCAAATCCGCCGATACCTACGGGACAAACCGCGGCCTCGGCACCCACTGCGAGCATCTTTTTCGCTTCGCCGATCATGATAACTCTCGCAGCGTCCATAATCGCGTGCGCGGAAGCCGCGCAGGCCGTAACGCTAGATAAATTCGGGCCTTTTAAGTTGTAATATATTGAAACAAAGCCGCCGAGCATATTTACTAACGCAGAAGGGATAAAAAACGGAGAAATTCGCCTAGGACCGCGCTGCAAGCAGGTATTGGCATTTATCTCGATATTCGGTAAACCGCCGATACCGCTAGCCGAGCTAACGCCGAATTCGTCGCTATCGAAACCATTAAAATTAGCATCTTCTATAGCTTCGCCCGTGGCTTTAAGCCCGAGTTGGATAAATCTATCCATCTTTTTTATCTCTTTTCCATCCTCGATTATGCTCGAAGGATCGAAACCTTTTACTTCAGCTGCAATTTGAACCGGAAATTCGCTAGCGTCAAAGAGCGAAATTTTATCAACCCCGGTTTTTCCGTTACAGATATTTTCAAAACTGCTCTGTTTGTCAAGCCCGAGAGAGGTTATCATCCCGATGCCCGTTACTACGACTCGTTTCAAAACCGCTTCCTTAAAATTTTATTTCTTAGGCAAATTTTCTATATAATCTACTACGTCTTTAATGCTTACTAATTTTTCGGACTCGCTATCAGGGATCTCGATACCGAATTTCTCCTCTAAAGCCATTACTAGCTCAACTACGTCAAGAGAGTCCGCGCCCAAATCCTCGATAATTTTAGAGTCAAGTTTAACCTGATCCGGGCTAACGCTTAGTTGTTCTACAACTACGTCTCTTACATCTTCAAATACTGCCATTTTAGCACTCCTTTAAAAAAATACCGCGTAATTCTATAATATTTAACCTTAAATTCCGCTATTTAACGCTACATATAGAGCCCGCCGTTGATTTTAAGCGACTCTCCGGTGATGTAGCCCGCACCGTCGCTAAGCAAAAACGCAACTCCTTCGGCGACGTCGCTCGTGCTTCCGAGACGCTTAAGCGGGATGCTCGCTTCGTAGCTTGCTTTTACGTCGTCGCTTAGCGCGTCAGTCATATCCGTAGCGATGAAACCGGGCGTTACGCAATTAAAGCGGATGCCGCGCGCTGCGCCCTCTTTTGCAAAGCTCTTGCTCATCGCGATCATTCCGCCCTTGCTCGCGCTGTAATTAACCTGCCCCGCGTTGCCCATCTCGCCTACGATCGAGGCGATATTTACGACCGCGCCGAAGCGCTTTTTGCTCATTAGCTTCAAAGCTTCGCGGCAGCCGATGAAGGCGCTGCTTAAATTTGCTTCGATCACGTCCATAAAATCTTCCAGCTTCATCCTAAGCGCGAGCTTGTCGTTCGTGATGCCCGCGTTATTTACGAGATAGCTTAGCTCGCCGTCGCTTTGCGCGATCAGGGCAATCGCCTCGCTAAATTCCGCCTCGTTCGTCGCGTCAAATTTTATCACGGCGCCCTCTCCGCCGTTTGCGCGGATCTCCTCTAGCAGCGCGTCGGCTATCTCGGGCTTTGAGCGATAATTGATCCATACCTTAAGCCCGTAGCCCGCTAAAGTCCTTGCGATCTGTGCGCCGATACCGCGGCTCGCGCCCGTGATTAAAACGTTTTTTCCACTAAATTTCATACTTGTCCTTTTATTAAAATTTTAATCTCTAGCGTAAATTTATCCAAATTTACCTAAATTTTAGCAGTTTAAATCTACTCGCGACCCGCGCCGTTTAAATTTCAAAATAGCGCCTCGTCCATCTCTGCAGGTTTCGGTAGCCCCATTAGCTTTAGCACGGTCGCTGCGACGTTGCTAAGCCCAAGTCCGCTTTTTAGCTCGCGCACGCCCTCGCCCGCGACGAAACAAAATACGTCAAAGGTCGTGTGGTTGGTTAAAATTTCGCCGTCAGCGTCTCGCATCGCCTCGCAGTTGCCGTGATCGCTAATCTGCACATAGGCGTAATCGTGCGCCCTCGCCGCGCTTAAAATTTTACCGATGCACTCATCCACCGCCTCGACCGCCTTTACCGCGGCGTCATAGTTGCCAGTATGGCCGACCATATCGCCGTTTGCGAAATTTACGACGATGAAATCGATCCCCGCTTCGATGCCGCGGATCACCGCATCGCACACCGCAGGCGCGCTCATCTGTGGCTGCTCGTCGTAGGTTTTTACTTTCGGGCTTGGTATCAGCACGCGAGTTTCGTTCGGCAGCGGCTCCTCGACGCCGCCGTTAAAGAAAAACGTCACATGGGCGTATTTTTCGGTCTCGGCAGTGTGAAGCTGCGTAAGACCGGCTTCCGCGATCACTTCGCAAAGCGTGTTTTTAAGCACGGGCTTCTCAAATAGCAGAGGAAATTTAAAGCTCGCGTCGTATTCGCTCATCGTGATTAAATTTTGCACGACGAGCTTTCGCTTGAATTCGCTAAAGCTCTCATCGCCCAAAGCCGCGCAAAGCTCTCTAGCGCGATCGTTTCTAAAATTTATAAAAATCACTCCGTCATCCGCGCCGATACCGCTAAAGCCGTTAAAGCTCGCAGGCTCGATAAACTCGTCGCTCACGCCGCGCTCGTAGCTTTGCAGTATGTACTCGCTAGGCGAAATTTCAAGCGGCGCCGCTTCGCCCATAAGCACGTCGTAAGCGCGCTTTACGCGATCAAAACGCTTGTCGCGATCCATAGCGTAAAAGCGCCCGCACACGCTCGCGACTTTAAATTTAGCCTGTAGATGCTTTAAAAATTCCGCTCCGCTGCTCGGCGAAACGTCGCGCCCGTCGGTGATAGCGTGCGCCCATGTCTCGCAACCCGCATTCTGCGCTATCTCGCAGATCGCGTCAAAATGGCGCAGATGCGAATGCACGCCGCCGTCGCTGTAAAGCCCTATGACGTGCAGCCTGCGGCACTTTGAAAGCAGGCTTTGTAGCGCTTCGTTTTTCTCAAGCGAGCCCTCATCGATCGCGCGATCGATTTTGACTAGGTTTTGATACAGAATTCTACCGCTTCCGATCGTCATATGCCCTACTTCGCTGTTTCCCATCTGCCCTTGCGGCAAGCCCACGGCAAGCCCGGAGGTGTGCAGCAGCGTATTGGGCACGTTTTTAAAAAGATAATCATAGGCGGGCTTTTTCGCGTTTGCAAACGCGTTAAATTTATCGCTCGCGTTAAAGCCGATGCCGTCGGTGATAAGTAAAATCGTCTTTTGCCTCATTTTGGCTCCTAAATTTCGTCTAAATTTCGCCGCACAGGCCTTTTGAAGCAGGTCTGCGGCGCTGTTTTTACGAGCGGCATTATACTTTCTTTTGGCAAATGCGGCAAAATTTCATCCGCCCTAAAAGCTAAATTTTACCTCTTTTATACTAAAATGCGCGTTTTCGTATAAAATTTCATAAAATTTAAAAGGCAAACTTTGTTTTATTATCTTTACCATCTTACGAATATAAATTTCTTCCAATACATCACCGCGCGCGCAGGAATCGCGTTTTTTATCGCTTTTTGTTTTTCGGTCTGGGCTATGCCGCGATTTATCCGCTGGGCGCAAGCCAGACACGCCGCGCAGCCCATCTACGAGCTCGCGCCGCAAAACCATCAGAAAAAGAGCAAAACCCCCACGATGGGCGGGCTCGTTTTCGTTACCGCCGCGGTGCTCGCAAGCCTGCTGTGCGCCAAGCTAAACAACGTCTTCGTGCTATGCGGGCTGCTTTGCTTGGTAGGCTTCGGCTACATAGGCTTTAAGGACGATATCTCTAAAATTTTAGGCCGCCAAAACCACGCAGGCCTTAGCGCGCGGGCTAAATTTGCACTGCAAAATTTCTTGGCTTTTCTGATCGGGGCTACGCTTTATGCTTTTAGCGACCTGGGCGGGGAATTTTTCGTGCCGTTTTTCAAATACCCTCTGCTAAATTTATGGATCTTCGCGCCGCTGTTTTGGACGATCGTGATAAGCGCTAGCTCAAACGCGGTAAATTTAACCGACGGGCTAGACGGGCTAGCGACCATTCCGTCGGTATTTTCGCTCTGCAGCTTGGGCGTGTTCGCCTATCTCTGCGGGCATGCGATCTACTCGCAATATCTCTTGCTACCGCGCGTCGCGGGCGCAGGCGAGGTCTGCATCATCGTCTCGGCGCTCATCGGCGCGCTGCTTGGGTTTTTATGGTTTAACTGCTACCCCGCCGAAGTCTTTATGGGCGACAGCGGCAGCCTCAGCGTGGGCGCATTTTTAGGATACTGCGCGGTCATCACGAAAAACGAAATTTTACTCATAATGATCGGTTTCGTCTTCGTCATCGAAACGCTCAGCGTGATCTTGCAAGTGGGCAGCTTTAAAATTTTCAAACGCAGAATTTTCCTGATGGCGCCGATACATCACCATTTCGAGCTTAAAGGCTGGGTCGAGAACAAAATCATCATCCGCTTTTGGATCATCGCGCTGATCGCAAATATCATAGCCCTGACATCGCTGAAACTGAGATAAAATGCGAGCGCAGATTGAACCTGATTTCGAAACGGCGCGCGAAAAATACGGCGAAACGGCTGAGCTTAGCGCGGGCGAGATAACTCAAATTTTATGGGGCAAAAGGAGAGAAAAATGAAAAAATCGCTATTCGGCTACGGACTTACGACCAGGGCGATCGCCGAGCACTGCCAAAAAGGCGGCTGCTGGGATATCTACGACGATAAATTTGAAATTTCTTCGGGCGCGCCTAAGCTGGACGAGTTCGGCAACGCGCTTTTAAACCCGAGCGAGTTCGATCCCGCCTCAAGCGAGCTTGAAATCCCTAGCCCAGGCTTTCCGCCGCATCACGAGCTGGTACGAAAGGCACGGAATTTAATCAGCGAATATGATTATTTCGACGATTACGAAGGCCTTAAAATTTGGATCAGCGGCACGAACGGCAAGACCACGACGACAAAGATGATGCAGCACCTACTCGAGCGATACGGCTCGCAAATGGGCGGTAACGTGGGCGTCCCGCTTGCAAAGCTTGATAAAAGCGCCAAAATTTGGGTGCTGGAGACGAGCTCATTTACGCTGTACTACACCAAGCACGCGCGTCCCGACATCTACGTGCTGCTTGCAATTACGCCCGATCATCTCAGCTGGCACGGCGATTTTGCGGAGTATGAACGCGCTAAACTCTCGCCGCTACTAGCGATGCGCGAAGGCTCCGTGGCGCTGATCCCGCGCGCCTACGAAAGCTCTGCCGCCGCGCAAAACAGCCTAGCTCGCGTGATCTGCTACAAGAACGAAGCGGATCTGGCGCAAAAATTCGGCATTGAT
>NZ_CALEDC010000078.1 GCF_937949835.1 uncultured Campylobacter sp. | reverse complement strand
GAGAAATTTTACTGCATAGCCCGTGGCAGCGAAAATATGCGGCCGTGCGAAAGCTAAATTAGGACGCGAGCGCTTACGATAAGAGTGCAAATTTTAAGAGGTGAAATTCTGCCTCCTCAAAAGACGCAAAATTTCACCGAATTTACTCGCCGAATTCCTTCTGCAGCCTATAAACCTTATCGTAATCGACCCCCTCGATGATGCGCGGGCGCGAGGCGTTGAAATCGGCGTTTATCACCGAGCGAGTGGGATCGTACTCGGATAGGTCGGTCATCTCTAAAATTTCTGCAATCGCGTGGATGAGATCGTCGTTCAAAAACGGCCTATTTTTGGCTGCGGCGATGCGCGCCCAAAGATCAGCGTTTTGCTCTTTGAACTTATCCGACGCCATGAAAATCAGCGGGATTTCGAGCGTGAAGCGGTTGATGCCGCCGTGGATCAGCTTGCCGCGGTATTGATAAAGGCTCTGGGCGTGGTCGCTGAAATAGACTATCAGCGTGTTGTCGCTTGCGAAAATTTTATAAATTTCGCTCACGATAAAATCGTTGTAAGCCACGGTATTTAGGTAGTGCGCAAGTTCTTTTTTTTGCCCGTCGTCTAACGGCTCGCGCGAGATGTCCGCAGCGCTAAATTTAGCAAAGCTTTTTGGATAGCGAAACTCGTAGCTCGGGTGCGAGCCCATCAGATGAAGGATGAAAAATTTATCCTTCATCTGCGCGCCGCCCACCTCTGCGGCGGAGCTTTCGTCCTTGCGCGCAAGGGGCGATTTTCTTGCGCCCGATTTGAAATTTTTTATACTAGGAAGCATAACTTCGTCGAGCGAGTAGGCGTATTTGTAAACCGGGATCTGGTTCGTAAAGTCCGAGTGATCCGTCATCTGCGCGCTCGCGCCGCTTGCGACCGCCCACTGCCCGTAGCGCTCCTGGTTGCTGATCCAAAAGGTCTCGTAGTTTGCGAGCCGCGCGAGATTTACGATGTCGAGGTTGGCGCTCCACGGGCGCTGCTTTTCGCTCTCGTAATTTCCGAAATTTAGCACGTATTTTAGCACGTCGTTGGTCTTGGCACCCGGCGAGACGACGTCGCTAAAAGCGATTAAATTTCCGCTTCGCTCAAGCGCTTGCAGATTCGGTGTGGTGGGCAGATAGTAGCCGTATAGGCTCATAAAATTTCGCTGCAGGCTCTCTCCGATGATAAAAACGACGTTTGAGATGCGGTTTGGCGTGGTTTTATGCGAATGTGAGGCGTAAATGCTTTGGTATCCGGCTTGCAGCTCGCGCACGCTTTTAAAATCGGCGCCGAAATAATCCTTCGTAACGAAAGCAAAGTTATAAATCGGAATTTTATTCAGTGCGATTATGATGCTGGCGCGCATTTTCGAGCTTTTGGCTACGTAGCTTTTAAACGCCGCATGCGCGATAAAAACGAGCAAGCTAAGCAAAAAGGCTAGCTTTATCGCGCGACATAGCTTCATTCGCGCTCGCTGGCTCACTCTAAGCCTAAGAGCGGCGATGACGAAAATTAAAAGCGCCAAAAAAGCCGCGATAAGCTTAAAATTTAAAAACGCATGCGCGAACTCAAAGGCCTCCTTGGGCGTCGTTTGCACTAGCGCGTCCAGCGTGCCGTGTGAGTAGGTAAGCTCCAGGCTAAAGATCAAAAAAATCTGAGCGATCGCGAAGATTACGTTTAGCGCCAATAGCGCAAAGGCGAGAATTTTATATAGCCTGGCGCTATAAAAGCTAAGCGCGTAAAGCGCGAAAAAAAGTATCGTCACGCCGCAGATCGCAGATACCGCGAAAAACAGCGCCTGCGCAGAGAGCAGCTCGCCGCCGCGCGCGATAAGAAGCAACCCGAGCGCTAAATTTAATACCAAAACTAGCGTGTATGCGTTTAGCACCGCGCCGTCAAATACCGATAGGAGGCTGAATTTGTTTTTTAAAAATGCGCCGATATTTTTTACGAGGCTCATGAAATTCCTTGCGTATTAAAATACAAATATGAAAAATGCGATGCCGATTAGAATTCTATAAATTCCAAACGGGATGAAATCAAACTTCGAAACGAAGCTTAGAAATAGCTTGATTGCCGCAAGCGCCACGACGAACGCCACTGCGCCGCCTACGAGAAAGATCGTGATATTGTCGGAGTTTTGCACGAAGGTGTCTAAATTTTTATAAGTGTCGTAAAAAGTCGCCGCAAACATCGTAGGGATCGCGAGTAGGAAGCTAAAGCGCGCGGCTAGATTTCTGCTTAGCCCGCACAAAAGCCCTGCGATGATAGTAGCGCCGCTGCGCGAAGTGCCAGGCACCATCGCAAAACATTGCGAAAGCCCGATGATGAAGGCCTGAACGTATGAAATTTGATCCAGATGCTCCAGCTCGTCCTCTCTCGGGCGCGCCTTGCGAAAGAGCTCGACTGCGATAAAAATAATGCCCCAACCGATCAGCGCGTAGGCGACGGTCTGCGGCGCGAATAGCGATTTGATGCTTTTATAGAGCAAAAAGCCAATCGCGGCTGTAGGGATGAAGCCCACGATGAGCTTGCACCAGAGCTTAAAATCGACTAAAAGCCGCTTATAAAACATCGCCACGACCGCTAAAATCGAGCCTAGCTGGATAACGACCTCGAAGCATTTAAGCGTGTCGGTCTGCTGCAGGCCCATTAGTTTCGCAGCTAGGATCATGTGCCCGGTCGAGCTTACGGGTAGAAACTCCGTCAGCCCCTCAACGATGCCTAAAATCACGGCGTCAAATATATTCATCCATTTTTCCCTTTAAATTTGCTAAATTCTGAGTGATCGAAGCGGGCCTGTAGATCGCCTCTACCATCGCGATATAATCGGGCTTCAGGGCTAAAATTTCATTTAAATTTTCTAAGCTTATCCCGCCGATTACGGCGATTGGGAGGTTTAAAGATTTTCGCGCCTCTTGCACGAGCGCATCGGGGCAAAGCGGCGCATCAGGCTTTGTCTTGCCGCGCCTGAGCGAGCCGAAGGCTACGTAGCTAGCGCCCTGCGCTTCAGCCTTTTGCGCGCGAGCAAGATCAGCATAGCAGCTAACGCCGACGATCTTATCCGCGCCTAAAAACTCGCGCACCTGCGCCGCCTCACCGTCGTCCTTGCCGATATGCACGCCGTGCGCGCCAAGCTTTTTGGTAAGCGCCGCATCGTCGTTGATAATGAGTTTGGCGCCGTAATCTTCGCAAAGACCGATGAGAGAGCGGATTAAAGCTTCATCCTGCGCGGCGAGCTTGCTGCGGTACTGCACGAGCTTTACGCCGCAGCGCAAAATCTCATCTATCTGCGAAAAGATAGTTTGCGGCGGCGTTAAGACATCGTCGCTAAGTGCGTAAATTTCACTCATCTATCTTTTTCGGCATCGGCGCGCCGTTTAGAATGCAGTTGGTAACATCCCAAAATTTTGTGCTATACATTCCGCGCTTAGCCTCTTTGGCTTCCTCGGCGGCTTTTAAAAGAAGTTCACTATCGTCGGTTGTCGGCACGGCAAATCCCGCCGCCACTAGGTCCAATCGCAGATTGCTTTTAGGATCGCTTGCGTCGCAGACATAGGCGTCATTGCCGCGATCGATTAAATTTACGTAGTAGCGCTTGCCAGGTTTTATCACGGACTCGAGAGCTTTTTTATATTCTTTGTCGAATTTCCTTAGCTCCTTGGCGTCCGTTATGCACCTAGAAGCGCCCGCGGCGATTATGTTTAAATTTTTTAAGTCGCAGGGAAAGAAACGATCTTTTTGAGCCTTTCTGAAGGTAAAAACGAAGCTTCTACCGTCATTGCCAAGACCTGCAAACGCAGCGATGCCGTATCTGTCTTTTTGCTCCGCAAAGCTCTGCGTGCAGAGCAAAATCGCAAGTGCTAAAAATATCTTTTTCATAGGATTCCTCTTGGGCGGCGCAAATTCTATGAGAGGAATTTGCGCCTAAATTTTGCGGATTATTTTAAATTATACTTTTCCAAAAGCTTTTCGTAGCTTCCGTCCTTTTTCATCTCCTCAAGCGCTGCGTTAAATTTAGCTAGCAGCTCGGGATATTTGCCCTTATCAAATGCGATCGAAAAGCCCTCGCTGCCGTCGGATTCTTTAAAAAATGCGGTTAGATCGTCGTTTTTCTTAAGATATTCGTAGCCCACGGACGAATCCACGCAAAGCGCATCGATCTTTTTGTTCTTCAGCGACATAACGGCTACAAAAACGTTCTCCGTAGCGCTAACTTCGGCGCCTTTGATATCTCTGATCGCAAGCTCTTGAATGGTGCCTAGCTGCGCGGCAAGGCGCTTGCCCTGCAGATCTGCCTTAGAATTTAACGAGCTATCGTCCTTGCGCTTGACATATAAATTTTCGACCTTGTAGTAAGGAGCCGTGAAATCGATCGCCTTTTTGCGAGCCGGCGTCGCGCTCATTCCCGAGGCGATCATATCGATTTTGCCGCTTTTAATCGCAGGTATCAGCCCGTCAAAGCTCATATTTAAAATTTCATATTTCACGCCCGCGCGCTTTGCAAGCTCGGCTACCAGATCCATATCAAAGCCGGTAACCTTGGAGTTTTCATCCACAAACTCAAACGGCGGATACTCGGCGTTCGTGCCTACGATAAGCGTATCTTTGGTGATGTCTTTAGCGACTAGCGAACCGCAAAGCAAAGCGCCCGCAACTAAAAATCTCATAAATTTTTTCATTTCCCTCTCCTTTAGTGGTTTAAAATTTTATTTAGAAATTCTTTCAATCTCGGATTTTGCGGATTTTCAAATACGTTTTTAGGCGTATCATCCACAGCGATCTTGCCGCCCTCCATAAAAAAAATCCTATTTGCGACATTGCGTGCAAAGCCCATCTCGTGCGTTACCACAAGCATCGTAATGCCCTCTTTGGCAACCTCTTTCATTATGCCTAACACCTCGCCTATCATCTCGGGATCTAGCGCCGAAGTTGGCTCGTCGAATAAAATCACGTCCGGATTTACCGCCAAACTTCTAGCGATTGCGATGCGTTGCTTTTGCCCGCCGCTAAGCTTGTGCGGATAAGTATAGGCCTTATCGCTAAGACCGACCTTTTGCAGCAGCTCCTCTGCTTTTGCGTAGGCTTGTTCTTTAGTATAAATGCCCGCTTTTATGGGCGCTAGAGTTAAATTTTCCAGCACGTTTTTATTTGCAAAGAGGTTGAAATGCTGAAACACCATGCTTACCTTGCGGCGAATTTTATTAATATCAGTGTGCTTATCGGTAATATCCTCGCCGTCTATTTTAATAGTGCCGCTGCTTGGAATTTCAAGCAAATTTAAGCAGCGCAAAAAGGTCGATTTACCACCGCCGCTTGGACCGATGATCGCTACGATATCGCCTTTATTTATGGTCTTTGAAATTCCTTTTAGCACCGATAAATTGCCGTAGGATTTGGTTAAATTTGATATTTCAATCATTGCGGTTTAACCTACTTTCTAGCATTTTTACTAAAAACGAGAAAAATTTCACGCTTGCATAGTAAAGCACTGCGGCAAAAAGTATCGGCTGGACGGTATAAAGCGCAGCCTGCATGCTTTTTGAAAAAAACGTAAGATCGGTAATTGCTACGAGGCCCACGACCGAGGTCTCTTTAAATAGGCTAATAAACTCATTTGCAAGCGCAGGCAGGATATTTTTTATCGCCTGCGGAAAGACGATCTCTTTCATTGCCGTGCCGTAGCCTAGCCCCATCGCACGCGCGGCTTCCATCTGTCCGCGATCGACGCTGTTTATGCCGCTGCGCACGATCTCCGCGACGTAGGCGGAGCTATTAAGCCCCAGCGCAAAGATCGCAGCTGCGATATTATTGCTCCACGTAGCAAAGATAATAAACACGAACACCATCAGCTGGATAACGATTGGAGTTCCGCGGATGATGTCTACGTATTCGTCGATAATGAAGCTTAAAAATTTATTGTTTAGAAATTTTAAAAATGCCAGCATAAATCCTAATGCGATACCGATCACGATGCCGCCGGAGGTCAAAATAAGAGTGATGCCGTAGCTTTTGGCGTATGAAATTTTTTGCGCTTCGCTCAGTTCGGGATAGGTGAAATAAAGTCCCACGGCGATTACAGTCAAAACAAATACGACCTTTAAAATTTTCTCGTTCAACCAAGGCGCCTTTTTCTTAAAATTTAAACGGCAAGAATACTAAAATTTCGTTAAAATCTGGCTAAATTCCGAAAGTAAAATTTTATTTGAAATAGAGTAAAATTAGCTTTTTTAAAAGGAGGCAACGATGAGCTTTTGGACCTATTGCGCAATCGCGATATATTTCGGCGCGCTTATTTTTATAGGTAGGTATTATTATGACAAGAATGCGAGCTTAAGCGAGTATCTGCTCGATAATCGCCGCCTGGGTCCTTTCGTAACGGCGCTTAGCGCTGGCGCTAGCGATATGAGCGGCTGGATGCTTTTGGGAGTGCCGGGCGCGATGTTTGCGACGGGGATTTGCAATATCTGGATAGCTCTAGGGCTTTGCGTGGGCGCGTGGTGCAACTATAAATTCCTTGCCAAAAGGCTTAGAATTTACACCGAGGTAGCAAGCGACAGCGTCACGATCCCAGATTTTTTAGAAAACCGCTTCAAAGACCATACCAAAACGCTTCGCATCATCTCGGGGCTTTTGATCATCATATTTTTTACGCTCTATGTTAGCAGCGGCATCATCGCGGGCGGCAAGACCTTTGAGAGCTTTTTCGGGCTAAATTTCACCTACGGCGCGATCGCTACAATCTTAATCGTCGTGTTTTATACCTTTTTCGGCGGATTTAAGGCCGTCGCGATTACTGACGCATTTCAGGGCGCACTGATGTTTGCGGTGCTTATTTTGATCCCTCTGTTTTCTTACCGCGCGCTACAGATCCCTGCGGACAGCTCCTTTTTGGCACAGGTGCGGCTCTACGGCGCGAGCCACCTCGATCTATTTTACAATCAAAGCTTCTTAGGCGTTTTGGGTCTGCTTGCTTGGGGGCTTGGATACTTCGGACAGCCGCACATCATCGTGCGCTTTATGGCGATTAGAAGCTCGCGCGAGCTTGATAGCGCGCGCCGCATCGGAATTTCGTGGATGGTGCTAGGTCTTGCGGGCGCGATGCTTAGCGGTCTGATCGGCTTTGTCTATTTTTCGCAAAAAGACCTTAGCATAGACGATCCCGAAAAAATTTTCCTAGAGCTCGGTAAAATTTTCTTTCATCCGTTCATCCTAGGCGTGATAATCTCTGCGGTGCTGGCGGCGATTATGAGCACCATCTCAAGCCAGCTTTTGGTAAGCGCTAGCGCGGTTACTAAGGATTTTATCTTCGCGTTTTATAAAAAAGAGGTGAGCGAGCGCACGCAGACGCTAAGCAGCCGCATCGCCGTCGTGATCATCGCCGCGGTCGCCGCGATCTTGGCGTTCGGCTCAAACGATACGGTGCTAAACGTCGTCGGAAACGCTTGGGCGGGATTTGGCGCGAGCTTTGGAGCGGTGCTGCTTTTCAGCCTGTATTCTAAAAAAATGAGCGCGCTCTCTGCTTTAGTAGGTATGCTCGTAGGTGGTATCACGGTCATTTGCTGGATATTATCGGGGCTTTCGGCGGTCGTTTATGAGCTGCTGCCAGGCTTTTGCTTTTCGGCGCTTGCGATACTGCTCGTAAATCGCTACAACTCCGTGCTCGATAAGATGGCGGATGAGCCCAATGCCGCGCAAATTTCGCAGGAATTTGAAAAGATGAAAGAGCAGAGTTTGGGAAGCAAAAATGGCTAACGTAAAGTGCCCGCACTGCGGCTCTTTGATCGATATAGACGAGGCGCTGCAGCGCGATATCAAGGCCAAATTTGAAGATGAAATTTTGCAGCAGAAGCGAAAGTGGCAGCAGCAGCAAAACGAAGCTACGCTTAAATTTGAAGCCGAGATCGCCGCTAAGCGCGAGGAGTACGCGAAGCATCTGGCGCAGCTGCAAGCGAAGGAAAACGCCTTCGAGCAGCGCGTAAAAGCGGCGACCGATTCTGCGCTAAACAGCGAGCGGGAGAAAATTTTAGCGCTCGCAAAATCTCAGATCGAGAGCGAAAATGCGGCGAAATTTGAAATTTTACAAAAGGAGCTGCAAGAAAAATCGCAAAGAATTTCCGAGCTAAATTTAATAAAGGCCGAAATGGAGGCGCAAAAGCGCAAATTTAGCGAGCTTGAGGCTGAGAACAAAGCCAAATCCGAGATCGAGCTAACCAACCGCGTAAACCAAGAGCGCGAGCGACTAACGAAACAAATTTCGCAGGAAAACGAGCTGAAATTCCGCCAAAAGGATGAGCAGATCCAAAGCCTAATCGGCCAAATAAACGAGCTCAAGCGCCGCTCGGAGGTGGGCTCGCAGCAGCTTCAGGGCGAGGTGCAGGAGCTCGCGCTGCAGGAGTATCTGCGGCTAAATTTTCCTTTGGACGATATAGATGAGGTCAAAAAGGGCGCGCGCGGCGCAGATTGCGTGCAGATGGTGCATACGAGGGAGTTTGTGGGCTGCGGTAAAATTTTATACGAGAGCAAGCGCACGAAGAGCTTCGAGCCCAAATGGATCGACAAACTCAAAGACGATATGATAGGCGAGGGCGCGCAGATCGGCGTTATCGTCACCGAGCAGATGCCGCCTCACAGCCCTAGGCTGCATCAAGCGCCGAGCGATGCTAGCATCTGGATCTGTTCGTTTGAGGAATTTAAGGGGCTTTGCGCCGTCTTGCGCGAACACGTCGTGGCGCTTGCGTTTGCCAAAAGATCGGGGCAAAATCAAGATAGCAAAACGGCGATGCTCTACGACTATCTGACCTCGCCCGAGTTTGCAAACCAGATAAAGACGATCGTATCGGCATTCGTCGGCATGCAGGAGAGCCTAAACAAGGAGCGCAACGCGATGGAGCGTATCTGGAAACAGCGCGAAAAACAGATCGCGCGTGCGCGAGATGGCGCGATCGCGATGCACGCAAGCATCAGAAGTATCGCCGGAAGCGGCGTAGCGCAGCTGGAGGACGTCGATGAAATTTTAAGCCTCGAGGCGATTGCGGCGGAGGGCGAAGCGGAGGATTAGGCTTAGATCGGCTTGGCTCTGCGCGGCGCGAAGCTAGAATTTGCATAAGTAGCATAACGCTCGGCTTCGAGACGGCGTGAGATTAAAATTTTTCAAAATAATGCGGTATCTGTCTATGATAGAGTGGCACTAAAATTTTGTGAGATATCAAGTAGCAGTTTTGGCGCTAAAAATTTTGTCTATAAATTTTACTCCGATAGCGGCATTGCTTACGTGGCGACGGAATTTTGTTTTGAAATTTCATCTCAGCAAATACGCTTGCGGTGGCGCAAAAATCGTTTGCTAAATTTCTATTTTGATAAAACTGAGTTACTGCCACGATAAGAATGCTATTCTCGTAAAATTTATTGACTAGATATGCCCGAGGCCATAAAATTCGTTTAAAAATTTATGACGAGCGTTTTCGAAAAGGTTCGCATCAAAGCTCTCGTAAGGTTTCTTGCTAAAATTTGTCGCAAAGATTTTGCACAAAAATCCTAGGCAAAGCATTATGCTGGATTTACATAAATTCGCAGTAAGTCTGCGCGTCAAATTTACATTAAAATCAGTGGCTAAAGTTTTTGCTAAAGCTCGCGCTAAAATTCATGGCAGAATTTTAAAATTTCGCTTTACCGCGCCGTGAAAATTCTAAAATTTTGGTTCGCAAAATTCATAAAAATTTATAAAATTTTTCAAAATTCTATCGTCAAAATTTTAAAATTCCTAACCTTTTCAAAATAAATTTTAAATTTCGCAAACTCCCTTGCCATAGCTATTTGCGTGGCAAAATTTTATCGCGCAAAAGCGCTTGTTGCCAATCGTTAACCGCCCCCTTATAATTCCGCAGTCGTTTTACGTACGGGAGTTTTGCACGCACAAGGTTCGTTTTGCATGCCATAGCCGCAGGCGTGGACGCGTCGCGCTAAAGGGGTGTGCGCCTTAGCATCTCTTAGTGTTTCGACACGTTTTGGCGCTTTGCTGCGTCATAGCA
>NZ_CALEDC010000077.1 GCF_937949835.1 uncultured Campylobacter sp. | reverse complement strand
CAGGTTTTGTTCTGTTAAAATTTTGCTCGCCGGAAATTTTATCAGCGATCGCTCTGCTAATTTTTGTCTGCGATTTTAGTGCCGGTAGATACACGGTCTCATCGGCGTCAAATTCCGGATTTGCGTTATATGTTATTATCGCCACCAAAATAGCGATAAAAATAGCGGGTATAATCTGACGTGTATCCCAGTCTATGTGATATTTTATCTGTAAATAAAATCCGACCAAAGCATAAAGAACGTAAAATATCGCAGCCACATGTATCCATATAAGCATAAATGCCTTATCTGCATCACTAAATAAAAGCAGGGCATATTTTTTATACTTCAGCCTGTTTAGGCAGACGAGTATATTTATCGCAGATAGCGCGAGCATGCATAAAAACGACATTATGGGCGCATCATGTACAAACGTAAGAAACACGACGATATAAATCAGGAAGGTCAAAAGTGCCCCTAAAAACAGATATCTACAAAAGCGAAATCTATCGTAGCTTTTTAAAATTTCTTGCGGAATTTGGCCGATGTCCGCGGGGGTTTTGTCTTTTTGCGTTTGCATTTTTACCGCCTTCCTCGGTTATTTTAGCTCAAATTTTGCTTTTTTATTCCGTAGCGTTTTAAATTTAATGAAGCGGGCTTTTTGGCTTGCTTCTTTTTTAGCAGACAATTGATCCCGATTTTGCATTAAATTTTAAAAATGAATACTTACCGGCTCTTGCAATTTTATCGATAAAATTTTTAGCAGGCTAAATTTACGCTTCTTTTCTAGCTAAATTTAGCTTCAAAATTTATCCTGCTCCATTCATAAAATGAGGCAACTAAGCTAAAGCTCATCCATTTTATCCACCCGCACGAACGCCCAGTGCATAAAATCCCGCTTTGGCTCGTATTTGCCGCTGTTAAAATACTCCGCTAGCCGCGCTTCCTCCGCTTCGTTTAGCTCGCCGCCTAGCATCCAGCGCGTCTTTTGCACAAACTCCTCTGCACTTTTCGCTCCGCCGTCATGGCACTGGGCTTTGATATAGCTTAGGCTCGGCAAATAGCCCATTTGAAACAAGATATTTAAAAGATAGACGAAGTCGGGCTTTTGCTCCACTTCGCGCCCTATCGCGTCCAAAATCTCATCATCTACGAAGCTGCCGCCCACCTTAAACGTGATGTAAAGCGATTTTTTGGTCTTTGAAAGAAGCTTATTAAGTGCAGTTTTTAGATCGTCCACCTCAAGGCAGCGCGAGGCAAAAACCACGTCGCACGCGGGCACGTCCGACCAGTCGTCCTCGAAGGCCTTTTGCGCAAATTTTGCGTTTTTTGCGCCGTAAATTTGAGCGTTCTCGCGGGCGAATTCCAGCATTTTGCGCGAAAAGTCGTAGCCGTAAATTTGATCCACCTTTTCCGCCGCCAGCACGCTTAGCGCGCTCGCGCCGCATGCGAAATCAAGTAGCGTAGAAACGCCCGTAAAATCGACCTTGTCTATAAACTCGCGCGCGTAGGCGCTTTTCATCACGCCCTCGTTGAAGCTCGGCGCCTTTTTATCCCAATGCTCGGCCAGTTTTTTGCCGAATGAGCTTTTTGCCTTTTGCGCCTTATAAAGCGCATCAAAGTCGATCTCATCGTAGTTTGAAGGTAAAATCATAACTATCCTTTCTAAAATTTTGCGGGCAGATCGCACCGATTTTTCATTAAATTTTAACGTAAATTTATGCGCCGCCCCAAACCCGCCTGAAATTTCAAACCGCCCGGCGAAAAGTGCTAAAGCAAGCCCGCCTCTGCATATTTTATCCGCCTGCGATCCTTTAAATTTTCGCCGAACGATTGCAGTTAAATTTTAAAAGTCCGCTCATAAATCAAAATTTTTAGTCTATCGCCCGCACTTGTTCGCTCCGCATTTAAATCGCCGCTGTGGATTTATTGCAAAGCTCCCAATCTAGCCGCTATAACCTTTTGCATCGCTTGATTTTTCTTGTTTTTGGCTAAAATTTGCAGCCTCCTTTTGCCGATGCGCTTGTCGGCGGCCTTTAGGATATTTGCAAGCCCCCATTCATCGGCACCAAAGTGCTTTGCAAACAGCTCCTCTTTGGGCGTGTCGATATATTCGCGTATAAGCTCGCCGATGCCGCTTATGTCGTTACCATACGGATAAATTTTCGTTAGAGCGCCCCCTGCTAGGCTTTTTACGCCACCGCTTTTTAGCACGAAATCCTTCGGGTAGTCAAAAATAATCTCGCCCGCAAGCGTGATAAAATATCGTGGCAAATCCGTGCTGCCGCGTCTGCTTTGCATCCTATAGACCGTGCAGTGGAGCTTAAAATCAGTGCTTTCATCCACGAGCTCGTAAAGCCGTTTTTGAAGCTTGCTCCAGCGTTTCATTTTGCCTCCTTTTGTCTATTTTTCGCCTCTTGCGGTTTCGCGCGTAGCTTTTTCCGCCCTTTGCGACGATCGCGCCTGAAAGCTCCGCGCCTTTTCTATTTTTTGCAAATCCGCTTTGTAAAATTCTGCCGCGCTAAACGGTCTCCCAAAATCTCGACTCCGTCTTGATCGCGCCTCGGTTTTTCTCGCGTAAAATTTGCAAAAATTCTTTAAAGTTTGGCGTAAAAACAGAAGCGGCGGGCACAAATTTATACTCGCTCGCGCCGTCTTGCTCGGGCTTGTCCGCGCTGCTGCGTTCAAGCTCGCTCGCGCCGCCCGCAAAGCGGATCCGCCAAATCCTAGCATGATTTATCCGTATTTTTGTAACTTCAAGCGTCAAAATTTGCTCAAATTTATACCTCGCCGCGAGCTTCTGTCCGTCAAAAACGTAGATGAAATTTTGATCGAACCAAAGGCTCTCGCCTGAAACAAAAAACCGTTCCAGCCAGAACAAAAACGGTCGCACGGAAAGCCTTTTTACCGCGCTTGCTTCGCTTATCCCATTTATCGCGGCAAGTCGGTGCGAGCTAAGCTTGCGAGGGTTGCGCCAAAAAAGCGTCCAAGTAGTCCCGCCCAGAAGCAAGACGCTAAAAATTACGATTAAAATTTGAATTAAAGCTTCAGCCATTTAAAATTTTAAGTCCTTTTACAAATGCAAATTTCGCCTCCGTATCGCCCCAAAACGAACTCCTGCCGAAATCCGCCTCCGCGCCGTTTGCAAGCTCCTCGTAAAGCTTATAAAATCGCCCTTTGTAGGTGCAATCGCTTAGGCAGACGTTAAAAAACGCATCCGCCGCGTCCCTGCCTCCGAAATAAAAGATAAAGTAGATCGGGTGCAGATCGAAGGCGCTTAGATTTTTGTTAAATTTAGCCCCGCGCTGCATCATAAACTCCACCGCTTTTTGCTTA